>CAIJFC010000229.1 GCA_903819815.1 uncultured Bacteroidota bacterium | reverse complement strand
TTGGTTTTCAGCTTACCCATAAAATATAATAATATCAAATAAATTAATATTATTTAGATGCAATATTTACTTTGAAAGATTTAGCCCCTGCTAATTGAGTTCCGTCTATACCGTTATTTACGCTATATTTTCCTGCTGGTAAGTCTTTTAAAATATAATAATTACAGATTCTAGCGACATCAACATATTTTGCTCCGGCCGTATTTGCTGCAGATAATGCCATATTGGCTACTAGGCCCCCAATTCCACCCAAACCAGAAGATGCCGAAGTATCATATCTTATTTCACCTCTTCTTGTGTATAGCGTTTCATTGGTCCTTGTAGACTTAATAATATATTCGACTTCAACAATAACTTTTGAGGCTAATGATGATTTGTCCCATTTATGTATAATTGTAAAAATGGCAATATCAGCACCAAAAACTTCGGCAAATTTATTTAGAGGATTGTTTATAAACAATTCCGAATCAAACGCACTCTCTTTTTTCATAATCTCCATAGAGAGAAAAGGAGGAATTACGTAATATCCTGCATCAGCAATTGGCGTATATATGGTTGAATGAAAATATTCTTTTGCATCAATATTTGTACTTCTATTAATTGGAGGCATTATAAGGGCAATTAAAGGCTTTTCATCGTACATTCCTTTATATGCTACAGATTTTAGAACTGGTGCTGTGGTTGTACAGCTTGAAATTACTATCGAAGCAATTATCAATATTAGGCTTATTTTTCTCATTATTCAGTCATTTTTATTATTCGTCCAATAAATAATTTTGATTCTGGGTATAAATCCATTTCTTTTTGAAACATTGCTTTCGCGTTTTGAACATCATTTGCTTGAAGCAATAAAAACCCATAATCTGCATATATACCGGGAGGAACAACTCCTCTAGTTCCTTTTTGCTTTTTTATTATTTTTTGATATTCTTCGCTTAATTTTGTGCTCGTTTTTTCGTTTGTATTTTTTAGATAACTATAACTATTTGATTCATACTTATTCCAAGTATAAAGATTTGTTGGCGCTGAGCAGGACGCTAATAGAAAAATGGTAAATGCTGCTAAAATTGGGTTTCTCATGGTAAAATAATTTTTTTGGATTCTTGTGTTGTAATAAATATTTGCTTGTTATAGATTAATTTATTTTCAAAATAAACTTTTAAGTTGTGACTACCTGTGGAAATTGCATAAACTTCTCCTCTTAAACGGCCTACCCTGTCATTATATACTTTTGCTACAAAAGGAATGTTTTCATCAACAACTACTTGAACTCCCTCAGAATAGTAACTTGGCTTTCCTATAAATTCCAAATAGGATTCATTAGTTAATCCCCGAGAAGCTGTTTTTGTTCCTCCACAACTTGTTAATATTAGGAGAATTAGTACTGTAATATATTTTAAATTGTTCATTATTTAATTTGTTTTATAAAATAATTATTTAAATTTTTGGCATCCATATCCCCTTCAATAAACTCGACCATGGAGAATTCATTTTGAGGGTCTCCTCCGGTGAAAATAATTTTTACTTTTCCGCTTACTTTTCCTGGAAGCTCAATGTTCATTCCTGTTTGTGGATTCTTAACGGTTCTTCCTTTTAATATAACTTCATAAACGTCATCTATTTGAATTCCTTGGGTTTTTCCTCCAGCAATAATAATCCCATTACTATCATTTGATAATATAAATGACTTCCATGGTCTATCCATACAGTTATTTATAATATTCTCAACTAATTTAGAAATTGCTGCAGAAATTGCTTTGTCACTCAGTGTAGCGTCATAATCTGTTCTTTTTCCTAAACCCATAACTGTTTTATCGGTTGTCTCTGCTTCTCCTTTTGCTTCTTCAGAATAAATTATTTGACCTGTTGAAACATCAACCAATCTAATGCTAACACCTGCTTCAACTGTTTGTGTTTTAGTTCTTGAAAATACATTAACGCCTCCAACATTTTTTCTTCCAAATTCTGTGATGGAACCAATTATAAGATAATCAGCACCAACTTTTTGGTAATCTGTGCTATTAGCAATATTAATCTCAGCTAAAATTTTATCAAGGTCTTGCCTTTCTAACAAGATAAACTTATTTGATGAGGCTAATTTGGCAGATAAAATATCAACTGCTTGTTTACCCATAGGGTCATTATTTTTATCGTAAAATATTCCTTTAGCATATTGCGTTTCATTAGAAAAACGAGCTATTGCTACCTTACGCTTTAAAACTTTTGATTCGGTGCTAATTTCTTGATTGACAGGAACGGTGTTTACGATTTTTTTTTGAGCAATACTATTTACTGCAAAAAAAGAAGAAATGATAATTAATAATAGTTTTTTCATTGTATCATATTTTTATCAAAAAAAAGAAATTAACCCGAGAATTCCTAATTAATTTTAAATTTATTAAAGAAATTAAATTATAATATCATTTGTATATATTACTCCTGAAAAAACTCCCGAATAAGCTTTTTCATTTAAACAAAAAACCCATTTCTTTCGAAATGGGTTTTTTTT
>CAIJFC010000228.1 GCA_903819815.1 uncultured Bacteroidota bacterium | reverse complement strand
GCAACAAGATGGATTTCTAGACAAAGAATTAGTAAGGGTGTCTGATCTTGATAAAAGCCAACGTCCAATCAATCAAAAATGGTCATGGGATAGAATCTTGCGTTCCCCATACATAAAACAGGCAGACGTATTACAGTGTTTTTATTTCTTTGAAGATCATTTTTCGAAAGAAGAACTACAAAGAAATTTCGAATTTTATGAAGCTTTTACCGTTCATGAAAGTTCCCTTTCTCCATGTGTCCATTCAATTCAAGCCGCAGTTCTAGATAAAATGGACATGGCCTATACTTTCTATTTAAGAACCTCAAGATTGGATTTAGACGATTACAATAAAGAGGTGGAAGAAGGTTGTCATATCACTTCTATGGCGGGAACTTGGATGAGTATTGTGGAAGGTTTTGGTGGAATGAGAGTTAAAAACGACTGTCTTCATTTTGCTCCTAAAATTCCAAAAGAATGGGGAGGATATTCTTTCAAAATCAATTTCAGAAATCAAATTCTAAAAGTAACAATTGATCAAACTGAAACCAAATTTTCATTAGAAGGAAATCACAGCATTTCCGTTTTTGTTAATGGAAAAGAAGTCGTTGTAGCGCCAAAAAATTTAATAACAGTATAATTTATATCAAATGAAAAAATTAATTCAAGTCCTTTTTGTCTTATTAATTTCTATAAATAGTAGTATCGCG
Source organism: uncultured Bacteroidota bacterium (assembly GCA_903819815.1). Taxonomy (GTDB): domain Bacteria; phylum Bacteroidota; class Bacteroidia; order Flavobacteriales; family Flavobacteriaceae; genus Flavobacterium. Next base: position 1,712 of record CAIJFC010000228.1, on the reverse strand, counting down.
CAAGAGTTGAAATCGCCAAATGGGGAATTTATAATGTCGTTTTCGTTATTACAAGATGGAACGCCGACGTATGCGCTTTCTTATAAAAATAAGCCAATTATAAAATCTAGTAAATTAGGATTTGAACTTAAAAATGATAAAAATTCATTACTAAATGGCTTTGTTGTTACCAATTCAAAAACGGCTACTTTCGATGAAACTTGGAAACCAGTTTGGGGCGAAGTTTCTCAAATTAGAAATCATTACAATGAATTAGCTGTAACTTTAAATCAAAAATCTACTGATCGATTGGTGGTAATTCGCTTTCGTTTATTTGATGATGGATTGGGATTTAGATACGAATTCCCAGAACAGAAAAACCTAGTTTATTTTGTAATTAAAGACGAAAAAACCCAATTTGCAATGACAGGAAACCATACCGCAAATTGGATTTCTGGCGATTATGATACTCAAGAATACGATTATACCACATCAAAATTATCAGAAATTAGAGGATTGTCTAGCAAAGCAAGGTCAGAAAATGCTTCTCAAACTTGGTTTTCAGATACAGGAGTTCAAACGGCTTTAATGATTAAAACCGCTGATGGAGTTTACATCAATTTGCACGAAGCTGCATTGATCAATTATTCTTGTATGAACTTGAATTTGGATGATAAAAATATGATTTTCGAATCGTGGTTGACACCAGATGCTAAAGGCGATAAAGGACACATTCAAAGTCCAAGTAATTCTCCATGGAGAACCATTATTGTTAGCGATGATGCTCGTGCTATTTTGTCTTCAAAAATGACTTTAAACCTAAATGATCCTTGTAAAATTGAAGATACTTCTTGGATTAAACCAGTAAAATATGTTGGCGTTTGGTGGGAAATGATTACTGGAAAAAGCTCTTGGTCATATACCAATGATTTCCCTGCAATTCAATTGGGCATTACCGATTACTCGAAAGCAAAACCAAATTCGACTCACGCTGCGAACACGGTTCATGTGAAAGAATACATTGATTTTGCAGCAAAACATGGATTCGATGGGGTTTTAGTTGAAGGTTGGAATGAAGGTTGGGAAGATTGGTTTGGCCACGAAAAAGATTATGTTTTTGATTTTTTAACTCCCTACCCCGATTTTGATGTAAAAGGAATTCACGAATATGCAAAATCAAAAGGAGTAAAAATGATTATGCACCATGAAACTTCTGGTTCAACTAGAAATTACGAGCGCCACATGGATAACGCTTTTAAATTCATGAACGACAACGGTTATGAAGCGGTAAAAAGTGGTTATGTAGGACCAATATTACCTGTTGGCGAACATCATTATAGTCAATCTATAATAAATCACTACCAATATGTAATTGAAAAAGCGGCAGATTACAAAATTATGGTCAACGCCCACGAAGCGGTTCGTCCAACTGGAATTTGCAGAACATATCCAAATATGATTGGAAATGAATCGGCTCGTGGAACTGAATTTCAAGCTTTTGGAGGTTCAAAACCAAACCACGTCACTATTTTGCCGTTCACCAGATTAATCGGAGGACCAATGGATTATACTCCAGGAATATTTGAAATGGATATTAAAAAATTCAGCCCTAATAACAATTCACATGTCAATAGTACCTTGGCAAATCAGTTGGCACTATACGTGACCATGTATAGCCCGTTGCAAATGGCGGCTGATTTAATTGAACATTACAACCAATTTCCAGATGCTTT
>CAIJFC010000227.1 GCA_903819815.1 uncultured Bacteroidota bacterium | reverse complement strand
TTTTGGAACCTTCAACCCCATTCATGTTGGGCACTTAATTATTGCCAATCACTTTGCGGAGCACACCGATTTAAATCAGGTTTGGATGGTGGTTACTCCACACAATCCATTGAAAAATAAAGATACTTTACTTAAAGATTCTACTCGTTTAGAATTGGTTTTTCTAGCTACAGAAGACTATCCAAAGATTAAACCTTGCGACATCGAATTTCAATTGCCGCAGCCCAATTATACCGTAAATACATTGGCACATTTACAAGATAAATATCCTAAAAATGAGTTTTCATTGATTATGGGAGAAGACAATTTGAAGTCTTTTCACAAATGGAAAAACCACGAGGTAATTCTGGAAAATCATGCTATTTATGTTTATCCTAGAGTAGATGAAAATGGTCAAACGAATAATGATAGTGATAAGTACGGTTTCAAAAACCATCCTAAAGTTCATTTTATAGCTGCTCCTATTGTTGAAATTTCGGCTACATTTATTAGAAATTCCATTAAAAACAAGAAGAATATTCAGCCGCTTTTACCTTATAAAGTTTGGGAATATATTGATCATAACAATCTGTATAGAAAGTAATCAACGTTAATGTATCGCATTAGGGATGGCAGTGAAAATCCCACGCTTTTTAGTGTGGATTGAAGCGAACAGTCCGACCGCACTGCAACGCTAGTGGAAGTGGGGAAATGCCCAAATAAAAAAAATAGTTTAAAACCCTAGAATTAATTTTGCGATAGAGAAATAGATAAGAATTCCGAAAATATCGTTACTTGTAGTGATAAATGGACCAGTAGCTAAAGCGGGATCAATTTTAAATTTATTTAGCAATAGCGGTATAAATGTTCCTATTAACGAGGCTATTATTATTACAGAAATCAATGCAGTAGTAACAATTACGCCAATAATAATTTCAACATTTAGAAGAAAATGACTCCCTAAAAATAAAATAGTTGCTAGAATTATTCCGTTCAATAAACTCAAAGAAACTTCTTTTATTAATCTGTTAAATAAAGTGCCGCTTAAGGAGTCGTTTGCCAAACCTTGCACGATAATTGCCGAAGATTGTACCCCAACATTTCCAGCCATAGCGGCAATTAAAGGGGTGAAAAAGAATAAATTTCCGTGTAGCAGCATTGCTCCTTCGAATAATCCTAAAACTTTCACCGAGATAAAACCGCCTAAAAGTGCTAATACCAACCATGGTAAACGGGCTTTGGTATGTTCGAGAATACTATCATCGGCTTCAATATCTTGAGAAATACCCGCAGCCAATTGGTAATCTTGATCGGCTTCGTCTTTAATTACATCCACGATATCGTCAATGGTAATTCGACCTACTAATCTCCCCAATTCGTCAATTACAGGAATAGCTTCTAAATCGTATTTTTGCATAATTCGAGCCACTTCAACGTCTTCAGTATCGACTTTTACAAAATTTAATTTACGAATATAGACTTCGCTAATGGGTGTTTTAGCTGATGTTGTTAATAAATCCTTTAAAGAAAGGCGTCCCAATAATTTATCTTGCTCATCAACAACATAAATGGAATGCACGCGGGAAATATTTTCGGCTTGGATACGCATTTCTTTTATGCAGGTAAGCACATTCCAATTTTCGTAAACTTTTACTAATTCTTTGTGCATAATTCCCCCTGCGGTATCTTCTTTGTAACGCAATAAATCGACAATATCTTTTGCGTGTTCAACGTCTAGAAGTTCCGAGATTACTTCCTCTTTTTTACTTTGAGAAAGTTCGGCGATAATATCGGCAGCGTCATTAGTATCTAATTCATCCAGCTCTTCGGCGATTTCTTTTGGAGACAATCGGCTTAGTATGTTTTCTCTTAAATCATCGTCTAATTCTAATAGAATTTCGGCAGTTTTATCACTGTCTAATACTTTGAAAATATAGGTTGCTTCATTAAAATCGAGTTCTTCAAGAATTTCAGCAATATCAGCATGGTGCAAATCGTTAAGCAACACTTCCAATTGCTGGTCGTCTTTGCTTTTGATAAGTTGTTCAATTTGAACAATTAGCTCTTTACTGATTTTAAACTGCATCGGCTTCTATTTTTTGAGTGAGTTCGATAAATTGTTGCACGTTCAACTGTTCTGGACGAAGGTCAAAGATAGTGTCTTCTCGCAAATTATCCGACAAATTTAGTGTTTTTAAACTATTCCGCAATGTTTTTCGACGTTGTTGAAAGGCTGTTTTTACAACGGTAAAGAATAATTTTTCACCACAAGGCAAACTAAAATCTGCTTTTCTTCTTAATCGTAATACCCCCGATTTTACTTTTGGTGGTGGTATAAAAACATTTTCGTCCACCGTAAAAAGGTATTCGGCATCATAAAAAGCTTGTACTAAGACCGATAAAATCCCATACGCTTTAGTACCTTTTTTCTCACAAATTCTTTCGGCAACTTCTTTTTGAAACATCCCAGCAAATTCTGGAATTTGGTTTCGGTATTCTAAAGTTCGGAAAACAATTTGGGTAGAAATATTGTATGGAAAATTCCCAATTATTCCAAATTGCTTGCCTTCGAAAGTCTCATTTATATTGTATCTCAAGAAATCTTTTGAAATGATTTTATCTTTTAATTTCGGAAAGTTTTCGTCTAAATACGTCACCGATTCGGTATCAATTTCAATCACGTAGGTTGTAATTGGTTTTTCCAATAAATACTTGGTCAAAACTCCCATTCCAGGTCCTATTTCTAGAACATCATCGTAGCCTTCAAAATTCAAAGTATTTGCAATTGCAGCAGCAATACTTTCATCATTTAAAAAATGCTGTCCTAGGTGTTTTTTTGCTTTTACTTTTTCCATAATTCTTTTAAGGTAATTTAGGTCTATTTTTTGGAGGTCGCAAATTGCGACTTCAAGTTTCAAAAAAAACCTATTTTAATGTTCCGAAATTAATTCTAATTCCGTTCTGAATGCCAACATTTTATCGCCAAACAATGCCGCTCCTTCTTCTCTCAATCTTGGCGCATCTTCTTCGTAATATCTTTGAAGCAACTCTTTATTATCCGTGGTATATTGAATAGAATAGGTAACTCCACCCATTTCTTCTTCAATAAGTACTTTTACCATTCTGGCAGAGGTGAATTTTCCTGTTGCTAAAACATCGTTAATGTGCTTTTCTTGCATCCAGGTCATCCATTGGTCATGAACGCTTTCATGAATATTGATTGTTACGTTGTAAATTATCATTTTTTATTGTTTAAGCGTTGATATGTATAGGCGATTAACCGAATTATCGATTAAACGATTAACCTTTTAAATTTTATAGTTCCTTATTATCTCCCCGAAGTTCCCTATATTTTTTCCTAGCTTCTACAAAATAAATACTGTCTTGGTGATGGAACACTAATTTTTCATAATTGGACTTCGCCTTTTCTAAATCTATTACTTTTTTGCTATACATCTCGGCAGTGAAAAACAAAGCTTCATCTACATAAATCCCTTCAGAATGTTTGTCTATAATTTGTTGGTATTGGCTTAAAGCCAATTGAAAATCGCCTAATTTTTCGTAGGTTTTTCCCAATCGATATAAGGTTACACTTTCTATTTCACTTCCTTTGAAATTTTTCAAAATATCCTGAAATTGAAGTAATGCTTCTTGTGGTTTATTTTGGTACAAAAGATAATCGCCTCGAGCAAATTGTTTTAATGCCGTTTGAGTTGAATCGGCTATGGTATTGTCATTAATTAATAGAAAATATTCCAAAGCGTCGTTGGCAATTAATTGCGAAGAAACCGATTTTAGTTCTTTAAATTGTTTCAAAGCCCAAACAAAATCTCCTTTAAAATAGCTTGTTTTTGCTGATTTTAATGTGGCTTCGTGACCAATAACATCGTTTTTTAAATCTTCTTCAATTTGCGAATAATACAAAGAGGCTTGGTTGAATTTTTCTTCAAATAAAAAAATATCTGCCAATTCCATTTTTACGTCTGCTTTTTGATACTCGTCTAAAGGAAGCTCCAAAGCGGTTTTCAATATTGCTTTTCCTTGTGTTGGATTCTTCATTTGAAAAGTAGTAAAGTGCGCTTTTAATAGTTGTAATTTTATTGAATACGGCGTTATACCATATTGATTTAATAAAGAATCCAAGTCTTTTTCTATTTCCGAATAGTCTTTGATTATGGGATCATTTATTTTTATTTCAGTAAGAAAATAGTGCGCCTGCATTTGTAAATCGGTGTCTTTAGAATTTTCTAAAATGAAAGCTAGGATTTCTTTTGCGGTCTCTTTCTCCTCTTCTTCAATAGAAATTTGAGCTAAATTTATAATGTTATATAACGATTCCGGATTTCTTTTATA
>CAIJFC010000226.1 GCA_903819815.1 uncultured Bacteroidota bacterium | reverse complement strand
TTTCAAAAATGATAAAGGCCACCTGAAATAAAGTAATGGATAAGATAAGATGTATCACCGATTCAAAAGCATTGCCTGGTAAAAACCAATTTACCCAAAAAGGCAGGTTCACCGTTTTACCAATAGCCGCATTTACTGTGGCCTGAATTAAATAAGGCCTGACGGGGGTGGTAAAGGCAAGAATGATGGACAGAAAAACAGATGCCAAAAACACAGAGCGGTAGGGCTGTACAAACGAAAAAACGCGTTTTAAAAGCGATAATTGAAATATTTTTTTGGGTTCTTTGCTGGGCATAGCGGATCAAAGTTACACTATCTGTTTGTTCTTTGTAAAAATCCTAGCGCTTTTACGTATTTTCGTAAGAAGATGGAAGCCTTGAATATCAATACCAATGCCGAGATTGTAACAAATTACAATTTAGATGAAGAACAAGAAAAAAAAGAAATTGTTCGTCATTATCGTGCTTTATTAAGGGCATTAAGAGAAAAATTAAAAAAAGGAGATAAGGAGTTACTTCGAACTGCATTTGAGATGGCGGCAGATGCGCATAAAACCATGCGTAGAAAAAGTGGTGAGCCTTATGTATTGCACCCTCTTGCCGTAGCTATGATTTGTGTGGAAGAAATTGGCTTGGGCGTAAGAAGTACTATTTGTGCTTTATTACATGATACGGTAGAAGACACCAATATTGCGCTTGACGATATTAAAAGTGAATTTGGAAATGAGATTGCTAAAATTGTAGACGGCTTAACGAAGATATCTACGGTGATGGATACCAATAGTAGTCAGCAAGCAGAAAATTTCAAAAAAATTCTACTAACACTCACCGACGATCCTAGGGTTATATTAATTAAGCTAGCAGACAGGCTGCACAATATGCGCACATTGGATGCGATGAAGCAAGAGAAGCAATTAAAGATTGCCTCTGAAACTATTTGGGTATACGCCCCTCTTGCACATCGTATGGGACTATACAATGTGAAAACCGAATTAGAGGATTTATCCATGAAATATATGGAACCTGCCATATATAAAGAGATTGCTAAAAAATTAGCAGAAACAAAAAGAGAACGCACTAAATATATCAATGAATTTATTCGTCCTTTAAAAGAAAAATTAACAGCCGCTGAATTTGACTTTGAAATTCAAGGGCGCCCTAAAAGCATTCATTCTATTTGGAATAAAATAAAAAAGAAGGAAGTAAGCTTTGAAGAAGTGTATGATTTATTTGCCATTCGTGTCATTTTAAATTCACCCTTAGATAAAGAAAAAGAAGATTGTTGGAAAGTGTATTCCATGATCACAGATGAGTATAGCCCTTCTCCAGAAAGATTAAGAGACTGGTTAAGCAATCCAAAGAGTAATGGTTATGAAGCCTTGCACACCACGGTAATGGGACCGCATGGAAAATGGGTAGAAGTGCAAATTAGAACGAAGAGAATGAATGAGATTGCTGAAAAAGGTTTGGCAGCGCATTTTAAATACAAAGAAGGTTCTCAAAATGAAGACCGTTTCGATAAATGGTTTGTACAAATTAGAGAAGCCCTAGGCAATCAGCAAGACGAAGGCATTGATTTTTTACAAGATTTTAAAACCTCTTTTTTAGCAGAAGAAATTTATGTGTA
>CAIJFC010000225.1 GCA_903819815.1 uncultured Bacteroidota bacterium | reverse complement strand
TTTAAATAAGATAATTACTCTATATTTATACTTCTTATTTGTTTTAGTTTTTCTTTCCAAACATCAAGAGTTTCTTTATGAATAGCAATGTTTTTACGAACTTCTAAAACTATAGAATTTTCTTTTTTGGCATTTCTTGTATTGGCAAAAAACTGAATATTATTTTCTAATTGGAAGATTTCATTTTGAACTTCATCAATTTTACGCATGATGAATATCTTTTCATTTTCCAATTTTCGACTATCATTAGAATCTGATAAATTACCAACTCTATTGGAGAATCGAACCATTTCAGTTTCTTTTTTGCTTAAACTCAATTTTTCAAATAAAGCATCCAATATTTTATTGAACTTCCCTTCAATATGGCGTCTTGCAAAAGGAACTTTCCCTAAACCTTTCCAGTTTTCAATGTGCAATTTAATAGCGTCTAAATCAGCTTTATGTTCCCCAATTAATTGGAATTCTCTAAGTTGTTCTAGGTACGCTTTCTTCTTTTCAAACGATTCTACTTCTTCTGAATTGGCTTCATTTTTTTGCGCTTTTAAAACTTCAAAGTAATGGTTGCAAGCCGTTTTAAACTCAGCCCAAATAGAATCAGAATATTTTCTTGGAACGTGTCCAACCAGCTTCCATTCCTCTTGAATTTGCTTCATTAATGGCGTTGTAGTGGCAAAATCTTCACTCGATTGAAGTGCTTTTGCTCTAGCAACTAATTCCATTTTCTTATTCAAATTGTCTTGTTGCTCTTTTTTAATATCCTTGTAAAATGAATTTTTAAAGGTGTTAAAATTACGAACTGCAGTTTTAAATTCATTCCAAGTACTTTCGTTAACTTCGGATGGAACTTTACCTGCTGCAAAAAATGCAGTTCTTAACGCTTCTACTTTATCTATTTGTGATTTCCATTGACCATGCGCATTCACTTTTTCGGTTGCTAAAACTTCAATTTGAGCAATGATTTCTTTTTTACGGTCCAAATTTTCTTTTTCCGTTCCTCGTTGTGCTTCAAATAGCAACTCTCGTTTATCATGCATTTGTTTGGTTAATTCGCTAAAACGATTCCAAATTTCCTCACGATGATCTCTAGAAACAGGACCAATATCTTCTTTCCAAATCTTGTGTAAATCTTGCAATTCACGGAATGCTTTATTAATATCTACTTCTAGAACTAATGCTTCAACACGTGAAATTATTTTTAGTTTTTGGTCTAAATTGTGTTTAAAATCAAGGTCACGCGCTTCCCGATCCAAGTGTAAATAATCGTAGAAATTCTCTACATGGAAATGATAATTATTCCAAACGTGATTGTATTTGTCCTTTGGAATTGCTCCTGCATTTTTCCAACGCTCTCTTAATTCGTTGAAATGCTTAAGGGTATCTTTAATATTTTCTTGAGGATTAATAAGCTCTTTTAATTCTTCAACTATTGTCAATCGAACCTCTAGATTATTTTTTAAATTGTTTTGTAAATTTTTAAAGTGGGCATTCTTTTTATCTCTATAAGAAGAATACAATTGATCAAATTTAGATTTTAAAGGAAAATGATAATGAAATTCTTCTTTTGATTCCGGATTTTCAGCATTAAATTCTTCTTTTTTCTCCTCTAAAAAATGGTAATATTTAGCTAAAAATGAATTTTTTATTTCTTCAACATGATCTTTAACAGACATTATGTTTTCTATAGCATTCAGTTTTTCTAATTCATCGATTATTTCTTCCATAGATAACGATTCGTAATCTAACATCGGAATTTCATGACGCTCTTTAAGTGTCTCATCTTCATTTTCAGCTGCATTTTCATTTTCAATAGCTGTAATTGCATCACTTGTTTCAGTAGTAACTTCTTCAATAACTACTTCGGCATCTTCAATTTCAAATTCTGCTATTGGCTCCGTAGGAATTTCTTCAACTTCTTCAACTTCTGGTTGAATCACTTCTTGTGATTCGTTTTCTACATTTCCATCTGTCTCGTTTAGTTGTACTGACAGGTTATCATTCTTTTCTTCTAACATTTTTAAAATGTTTAAGGTTCATATTATTTAAAGCACGAAAGATAGCAAAAGAGCAATCAAAATTCAAAGATTTTTTGACATTTAAATTGTTAATTATTTTAAATAGGTAGATAATTTTGAATTTTTTTTATTTTTGGAATTATTTACCCCATATATCCCAAGATTTTTCTGCCTGAAATACTAACATTTCTAGACCGTTTTTGATTATGGAGCTTTGTTCTTTTGCCTTTTGAAGAAATAAGGTTTCAGCCGGATTGTAGATTAAATCAAATGCAATGTGATTGGAAGTGAAATATTGATATGGAATTTCAGGACATTCATTTGTATTAGGCGAAGTTCCTAATGGTGTGCAATTGATGATTATTTGGTATTCTTTAAATGTTTCAGCGTTTATTTGGCTGTAGCTAATGACGTTTCCTGACGAAGTTCGGGAAACATAAGTTGTAGCAATTCCCATTTGATTTAAAGCATACGCAACCGCTTTTGAAGCGCCACCAGTACCTAATAGCAATGCCTTTTTGTGATGGGGTTTTAATAGTGGTTCGAGTGCTTTTTGAAAACCATAATAATCGGTATTGTAGCCTTTTAATTTTCCTTTTTTAGTAAAACGAATTGTGTTCACAGCCCCAATTTCTGATGCTTTTTTAGACAATTTATATAAGTAAGGAATAATGGTTTCTTTATAAGGAATAGTTACGTTTAAGCCTTTTAAATTTGGATTATTTTTTAGAAAATTTGGCAATTCAGAAATGTCTTGAAAATCTAAATTTTCATAGGAATAATCCAACAAATTTAACTCTTCAAATTTTTTTGTAAAATGTGCTTTAGAAAAAGAGTAACTGATATTTTTTCCAACTAAACCAAATTGGTGCTTTGCCATTTAGATTTTATTTTGACACTTTATTGATTACGTTTTGCACCATTTTGCGTGCCCAAACTACAGGAAATGATTCTTCAAGAATAGTTTTTTTACTAAAGTTCAAACGAAGTCCGTTGCTTAAATGAAATTTTGCTTTTTTGTCATCGTGAATCATAAAGTACAATCCCGCCAATCGGTATTCCACTTCGTATTCTTCTGGGAAATATTCAGACGCTTGCAATAAAGTATGAATTGCGCTTTCAAATTCTCCTAAGTATTGAAGAATATCAACCCAAAACAACCAAGTATCTATTTGGTAATCACCAAATTCAACTGCTTTTCTGTAGCCAAATTCTGCCTCTTCAAATAAATTCAGTTCCTTATTTATGGCTGCGAAACGTTTCCAATAAAAACGATTTTGGTTGTCGATATTTAAGGCTTTATTTACAAAATAAAGTGCTTTTTCAAATTTCTTTTGACGCACATAAAAATCAGTAATGGCAATCCAGCCTTTGTCTAATAAAGGATCTTCATGAACTGTTTTATTGAAGTATTTTATAGCAAGTGCCTTTTTTCCTAATTTCTCATAACATTTACCCATTCTAAGTAATGCATAAGAAGTAGCTTCGTCTAATTCTATTGTTCTGGTGTAACTTTCGATCGCCTCTTCATACATTTTCAGTCTTTCGTAAGCCTTTGCTTTTTCCATGTAGGCTCCCAAAAATTCATCGTCAATTAAAGTAGCATATTCAAAAGCGGTAAGTGCTGCTTCGTATTTTTTCAAACCGTAATTTAACCTACCTATCTGATGCCATGCAATTTCACTGTAAGGATTTTTGTCGATGTATTTGGTGAGATATTCTATAGCCTCTTCGTTTTTATCTAAAAATTCAAAGCAATAAACTACATTATATAAAGCGGCTTGGTCTTCGGTATCTTCTTCTAAACACTTAATAAAATTTTCTTTAGCCAATCCTAATTCGTCCATGAAAAGGTATTCCATTCCAATTAAATTATATACATCAGCAAAATCGTCGGTATATTTCAGGGCGATTTTTAGTAATTCAACTGCTTTTTCGTGATTGTCTCTTTTCGAATAAATATTGGCTTTTTGTATATAAATTTCTTCGTTGGTTGGTTCTATTGCGTACAACTCATTTAGCAATTTTTCGGCTTGATCTAATTTGTCCTCAAAAACTAGCATTTCTACTTGAACCAATTTTAACCCTGTAGATCTAGGGTGTTGTTCTAGGGCTAATTTTAAGGCTTTTTTTGCCAATGCTGGCTTGCCCATGTCAAGGTAGTGAAGGATAATTTCTTCAAATTCTTCGGAATCAAAAAAGAGTACTTTGTTGGTTTTCAACATTGACTCAAACTTTGATAAGGATAATTTGTACTCGTCTTCTTCGTCGCTTATATGCATACTATTTTGTTTAATTTATCCTATTATAAATGTATAGAATATAATTCTATTGTTGGAATTCTGGTCTTTTTTTTGTGAACAATTTAATTAACAAAAAACGGTCTGGGTTAACTTAATTTTTTAGCCCTGATAGAAGGGAAAATCCCTTAGTATTGCTCAGAATGAAGCAATACTAAGGATAGGAATGATAGCAGGAATAGCTTCAAAAAAAACTAATTTTCGTTTAAAATTTCATCCATTGCTTCGAGAATTATCTTACATCCTTCCTCAATTTCTTCGATAGAAATAGTTAGCGGTGGGGTGATTCTGATGGCGCAACCTTCGAATAATAACCAGAATAAAATGAGCCCTTTATCCTGACATTTGAAGATTACTTTATTGGTAATTTCAGCATTTTCGGTCATTGCCGCCAACATTAATCCTTCGCCTCGAACTTCTTTAATCAAAGGGTGAACCAAAAGCGTGCGGAAAAGTTTTTCTTTGGCTAAAGCGTCTGTCATTATTGAGGTTTCGGTTAATTCTTGCAATGTTGCCAAACACGCTGCGGCGATAACAGGATGGCCGCCAAAGGTGGTGATGTGCCCTAATTTTGGGTTATCGCTCAATAAATCCATATGTTTTTGAGATGCCGTGAAACCGCCAACGGGCATCCCGCCGCCCATTCCTTTGCCCATAATTATGATATCGGGAACGACATCGTAGTTTTGAAAACCGAATAATTTTCCTGTTCTTCCAAAGCCAGGTTGTATTTCGTCGAGAATCATTATGGCGCCAACTTCGGTGCATCGGGCGCGTACTTTTTTGAGAAATCCGTCGTAAGGTTGAATAAATCCAGCTCCGCCTTGAATGGTTTCAAGGATAATTCCAGCTGTTTTTGTAGTAATTTTCTGTAAATCGTCTTCGTTATTGAAGGTGATAAAATCGACATCGGGAACTAGTGGTCGAAAAACTTGTTTGCGTTCTTCAAATCCCATAACACTCATCGAGCCCATTGTATTTCCGTGATAGGCGTTGTGACATGAAATTAATTGGCTCCTGCCAGTGATGCGTCGGGCTAATTTTAATGCGCCTTCGGTGGCTTCTGTTCCTGAATTAACCAAATAGGTTTTTTTTAATGGAAAGGGAAGGTGATCGGCTAAAAGTTTGCAATATTCTACGGCTGGACTTTGGGAATATTCTCCGTAAACCATTACGTGTGAATATTTATCCAATTGATTTTTAATAGCATTGTTCACCCGCGGATGTTGATGTCCAAGGGTGCAAGCGGAAACGCCAGCCACAAAATCCAGGTATTTTTTGCTGTTGGTATCGTAAATGTAAGACCCAATGGCATGCGAAACTTCCATCCCGAGTGGGTAGGGTGTCGTTTGGGCTTGGTATTTTAGGAAATCGTTGTTCAATTTTACTTTTTTGTTTCTTTGTATTCCAATGTCTCTTTTCGGACTTTCATTGGAACATCTGCTTTGGCTTTTTTGGCATTACTTTCCTTGATGATTTTGTCGTTCATTTCGTTTTCTTCTTTGGTAAATAAATCGTCAATTGATTTTATTCGTTCGTCGCCGCGCCATATAAAACCTCGCAATTTTCTCGCGTTTTCAGGCAAATCTTTTTCGGGATAAATATCGCTATCAGGTTTGTCAAAAAGTGTTAAAGCATCTATTTTGTTTTTGTCTAATGTTAAATTTATTTTGCTACAAACACTTTTATTGATTCCAATGAGTTCTTGTTTGTCATTTCGCATGTAATAAATCACTTCTGTATTCTTAATTATATCAACGTTATCAAGGGTTTTGTCTTTGAATTTACCATATAGATTTTGGCCTTTCACCTGATTAAATCCTATTCCAATAGTGTCTTTTGAGACGATAAAAGCGTTATTAAGAACTTTGAGAGAATCCAATTGTTGCGTTTTATTATTACCAATGAGATGCATTATATCGCCAGTCATTTGGTTTTCAAAATTCCAAAGAATTGGTTTTCCAATAAGTTTAGTCAATTCTTTTTTCTGATCGGAATGTATGGAATCGCACTTACCGCTTAAATTCAATTTGTAGAATTTGGCGTCTTTGAAACCTCTAATAATTCTATTGTTTTCTTTACCTGTAATCATTAATTTTTGAGCATGAATATAAACAGAATCTTTTTCAATTAAGCTAATTGCTAAGGCTCTTTTGGTAACATAAACCGAGTCTTTAAACTTGTAAATCTCGGCATAATGTCCCTTTACAATAATTTTATTTATAGTGTCGGTGATTTTCACATTATTGGTAGCGGATGCAAATCCTCGTTTCTTATTATAGAATAAGCTATCGCCTTCTATCAAACGATTGTTGTATTCTATCTTGGAATTTCGTTGCAATCGGGCAATGTCTTTTTTGGTGTCGTAAAAGCCATTTTCTGTATAAATTTTGTTGTCTTTTCCGATAATTGTTGAAGGCCCTAACAAATACGAATGCCCAGAATTTGTATAATAATCCAAGTGATTCGATTTGATAGTATTTTCAGGAGTTTTTATAACAACAGCGGTTAAAAATTGGTATTTTTTTTGTGCAACATAATACTTTCCAGACTTACTTTTTAGTGTATTTCCTTTGTTGTTAATCACTCCTCCAGTTGTATAATAGGCTTCTTGACTGTTTCTGTTAAAGTTTAAAGTATCAGTTACCAATGACATATCTGGTGATCTCAAAACTACATCGCCTGTGGCATACGCTTGTTTTATATTACCATTGTATTCAGCATATTTACTCGTCATTGTGAGCGTGTCACCTTGAATAATTTGTACATTTCCAAAGGCTTTTATGTAGTTTTCTTTTTGGAACCAATAGGCTTTATTGCAGGTTAATATCGCCCCGTCATGGTTCACACGAACATTTCCAGTCAGTAATGCAGCATCGGGTATTTGTAGTTGATTGATGTCAGCAAAATCTGAATGTTCAATGATGATTTTCTTTTGTGTTTGTGCCAATACCGTATTGAAACAGAATAGAATGATACAAATATTGATAAAAAATAGGTGCTTCTTCAAAGGATTAATTTTTGCCAAATTTAAGAAAAAGGAAGTAATGCTACTGCAAATTAAGATATATTTATTAATTGCTATCGATGAATTCTATTAATCTCTTTTTAGATTGAATTTTAAATAGATAAATCCTACAATTGCTGCTATTGTTGAAGCGATTAAAATTGCAATTTTTGAGTTAATACTATCTTCATCATTATTGAAGGCCAATAGACTAATAAAAATGGACATTGTAAATCCAATTCCGCCTAATATTCCTGCCCCGAAAATGTTTTTCCATTGCAAACCTTTTGGCAAAATTCCTATTCCTATAAGTACGCCTAAATAGGAAAACAGCCAAATTCCTAAAGGCTTCCCGATTATTAATCCAAGTATAATTCCGATGCTATTAGAATGACTTAAACCTTCGTACCAATTGGAATTTAAAACAATACAAGTGTTTGCTAAAGCAAATAAAGGTAAGATTATAAAAGCGACAGGTTTATGCAGAAAATGCTGTAATTTATACGAAATATTCTCTTTTTTTCCATCACCAAAAGGAATTACAAATGCTAATAAAACGCCTGTAATTGTTGCGTGAACTCCAGAATTTAGCATAAAATACCACATCAAAATACCACCGATTAAAAAGGGAATTAGGTAGTTTACTTTTAGTCGGTTTAGAATAAATAAAAAGCCTAAAATTCCTAAAGCAATTCCTAAATTCAATAAGGAAATACTTGTAGTATAAAATATCGCAATCACAATTATTGCTCCTAAATCATCGATAACCGCTAAGGCGGTTAGGAATATTTTTAATGAGGTTGGCACTCGATTTCCCAAAAGTGATAAGATTCCAATAGCAAATGCAATGTCGGTTGCCATTGGGATTCCAGCCCCAGATTGCGTTGAAGTTCCAAAATTAAAATACAAATATATAAGTGCTGGAACTACCATTCCACCAAGAGCTCCTATTATTGGTAAGGAAGCTTTTTTTAGCGAAGAAAGTTCCCCGACATAAACTTCTCGCTCCAATTCTAATCCAATTAAGAGAAAAAAAATGGTCATTAAACCATCGTTAATCCATTCTACCAAACTGTGATTTCCAATTTCGTAATTCCATAGTTGAAGGTATTCTATTTGGAAGATAGAATTTGCTAAAAGCAATGAAAATAGAGTAGCAAAGATCAAGATGATTCCACCCGCTTTTTCACTTTCAAAAAAGGCTTTAAATAAATTGGTTTCTTTCATATTAATTTTACTGTAAAGATAAAACGCCTTGATTTCTCAAAGCGTTTCTTTTATTATTTTGTGATTGTTTGTTTACGATCAGGACCAACAGAAACTATTTTAATTGGCACTTCAACTTCTTTTTCAATAAAGTCAATGTAGTTTTTTAATTCTACCGGAAGCTCATCATAGGTTGTCATACTTGTTAAATCTGCTTTCCACCCTTTAAATTCTTTATATATTGGTGTTACATTTTCAGGTTCGATATTGTAGGGTAAATGAGCAATATTTTTTCCTTTATAATTGTATTCTGTACACACTTTTAAGGTTGTAAATCCAGATAAAACATCCCCTTTCATCATCATTAATTGGGTAACCCCATTCACTTGGATTGCATATTTTAAAGCTACTAAATCCAACCATCCACAACGTCTTTGTCTTCCTGTAACCGAACCAAATTCGTTACCTACTCTTGCCATAGTTGCTCCATCTTCTTCAAAATCTTCCGTAGGGAACGGACCGCTTCCAACACGCGTGGTATAGGCTTTGAAAATTCCATAAACCTCTTTGATTTTATTAGGTGCAATTCCCAAACCAGTACAAGCGCCAGCAGCAGTAGTATTAGAAGAAGTTACAAATGGATACGTTCCAAAATCAACATCTAATAATGATCCTTGAGCTCCTTCGCAAAGTATCGATTTTCCTTCTTTTTGAGCTTGGTGTAAATATTCTTCACTATCAATGAAAGTCAATTTTTTCAAATCTTCAATAGCTTCAAAAAATTCAACTTCCAATTCTGCAAGATTGTATTGAATGGCAACATCATAAAATTTAATCATGGCTTCGTGCTTGTCAGCTAAAGCTCTGTAACGTTCTTTGAAATCTTCCAATTCAATATCGCCAACACGTATTCCGTTTCTGCCGGTTTTATCCATATAAGTTGGTCCAATACCTTTTAAAGTAGAACCAATTTTGGCTTTCCCTTTTGATGCCTCAGAAGCAGCATCCAGTAAACGGTGAGTTGGTAAAATTAAATGGGCTTTTCTTGAAATGATTAATTTGTTTTTAATATCTAAATTAAAACGCGCCAATCCTTCGATTTCTTTTTGGAATACAACAGGGTCAATTACTACTCCGTTTCCAATTATATTTATTGAATTTTTATGAAAAATCCCAGAAGGTATGGTTCTTAAAACGTGTTTTATTCCGTCAAATTCTAAAGTATGCCCTGCATTTGGACCGCCTTGAAAACGGGCAATTATGTCATATTTTGATGTAAGTACGTCTACAATTTTTCCTTTCCCCTCATCTCCCCACTGTAATCCTAATAATAAATCTACGGTCATTCTACTTGTTGTTTGTGTGTTGTTGCTAATTATTGTTGTTTTTTCTTGCTTTTTTTGAAAAAGTCAAACTTTAAAAAAGTAATTTAAGATTCCTAATATTAATGCAGTCAATAAACTTACGAAAAGGATTTTCATTAAGAACCTTAAACTAAATGAGTCTAAACCATCAAATAATTGAAAAACAATTCGATAAGTGAAAGAAAAAACAAATACGAAAATAAATGTTTTTTTTAAATAGTCACTTGCTTTCATTATTTTACCTTTTTTGTTCCGTATAAATACAAAGAGTGATTGTGCACCTCAATATCAAATATTTCTTCAATAGTTTTTTTAATCATCTGAATTCTAGGATCGCAAAATTCAATTACTTCACCCGAATCTGTCATAATTAAATGGTCGTGTTGCTTGTCGAAATACGACTTTTCATAATGCGCTTGATTTTGACCAAATTGGTGCTTTCTAACTAAACCGCTATCTAATAAAAGTTCAATGGTATTATAAAGTGTGGCACGACTAACTCGATAATTTTTGTTTTTCATCTTCAAATAAAGATGTTCCACATCAAAATGATCTTCACTTTCGTAAATTTCTTGAAGTATAGCATAGCGTTCAGGTGTTTTCCTGTGCCCATTATTTTCAAGGTATATTGTAAAAACATTTTTTACAATTTCTTGATTCTTACTATTATCTACGGAAATTAGTGTCATATTCTGCAAAGATAAATTATTATTTTAATAATAAAATGTTTCCACTTGATTGTTAAAAACTTTAATTCTTATAAACTCGAGTAACCTTATCAATCCCATCTATTTTGCGGATTTTAGCCATCATTTTTTCGAGTATGCTATTGTTTTTAACAATTACCGCAACCTTTCCGTTAAATAATCCGGCTTCAGTAGTAAGAGTTATACTTTGAATGTTAATGTTCATGTTGCTTGATATAACTTTAGTGAGTTCATTTGTAAGTCCCAAAAAGTCCATCCCTGTAATTATTAAAACGGCTTTAAATTCTTGTTGTGAGGAATCAATCCACTTTGCTTTTATAACTCTATACGCATAATTGGACTGCATACTTAGTGAATTCGGACAATCTTTTTTGTGAACTTTTATTCCTTCATTTATGGTTAAAAAACCATATACATCGTCACCAATAATAGGATTGCAACAAGCTGATAATTTGTATTCTAATTTATCTTGCTCAGGTCCAAAAACTAATAAATCGTAGGTGGAAATAATTTCATCTTTGGAAATTTGTTCCGTATTTGCAGAAGGAGAACGTTTAATTTTATTTTTGAAGAAATTAATAAAAGAGTTACTTTTAATGGCGGCAAAATCTTTTAATTTTTGATTTTCGATAGTTCCATTTCCTACTTTATAAAATAAATCTAAGCTTGTTTTAAGTTTAAAGAAAACTACCAATTCATTGATGGTTTTTTCATTTAAAGTTACTTTTAAATGGCGTAATTTCCGAGTTAACAATTCTTTTCCCTCTTCGGCAATTTTCTTAGTATTTTCGTTTAAAACGTTTTTGATTTTTGTTCGAGCTCGTGAAGTGGTTACGTAATTCAACCAATGCGGCGTTGGTTTTTGATTAACAGACGTGATCACCTCAATTTGATCTCCACTTTTTAATTCATGATTTAGCGGGACTAACTTTCCGTTAACCTTTGTTCCTCTAGTGTGAACTCCAATTGCGGAATGAATACTAAAGGCAAAATCCAATGTTGTTGCTCCTTTTGGAAGTGATTTTATTTCACCGGTAGGGGTAAAAACGAATATTTCTTTGGAATAAAGATTCATTTTAAAATCTTCAACAAAATCAACTGCATTTTTTTCTTGGTTTTCCAATGCTTCCTTCAATTGGTTCAACCAAATATCTAAACCGCTTTCTTCCGTAGCACCTTGTTTGTATTTGTAATGCGCTGCATACCCTTTTTCAGCTATTTCATCCATTCGCTCACTTCGAACTTGAACTTCAACCCAGCGTCCTAAAGGCCCCATAACAGTAATATGAAGTGCTTCATATCCCGTTGATTTTGGCGAGGAAATCCAATCTCGTAATCTACTTGGGCTTGGTCGATAATGATCGGTAACTATCGAATAGATTTTCCAAGCTAAAAATTTCTCATCGTGAGTATTTGATTTATATACAATTCTTAGGGCAAATTTGTCATAAACTTCATCATAACTCACATTTTGAGCTTTCATTTTTCTACGAATAGAATAAATTGATTTTGGTCGGCCTTTAATTACATAATCAATACCTTCATCATCTAAAGACTTTTTTATTACATCAGATATGTTTTTGATGTATTGGTCTTGCTCTTCTTTAGTTTCTTTAATTTTGTCAACGATATTATTATAAATTACAGGCTCTGTATATTTTAAACCTAAATCTTCTAATTGCGTTTTGATATTATAAAGTCCTAAACGATGGGCGAGAGGAGCATAAATGTATAAAGTTTCAGATGCAATTTTTGTTTGCTTATAATCCACCATCGATTCCATAGTTTGCATATTATGAAGTCGATCAGCCAATTTTATTAAAATAACTCGAACATCATCATTCAATGTTAGAATCATTTTTCTAAAATTCTCCGCTTGCGTCGATGAATTTAAATCTTTCTGTATTTTAGATATTTTGGTCAATCCATCTACCAGTTGAGCTACTTTTGGATTGAACATTTTTTCAATATCTTCCACTGTAATTTCAGAATCTTCAACTACGTCGTGAAGTAAAGCAGCGGCTATTGATGTGGGACCTAAACCTATTTGCGAAGCTACAATTTTTGCGACAGCAATGGGATGAAAAATATACGCTTCACCAGATTTTCTTCTTTGTTCTTGATGAGCATCAACAGCAACATCAAAGGCTTTCCGGATTAATTTTTTATCTTCAGCAGATAATTTTTGATAACTTATTCGGAGAAGTTCTTTGTATTCTTGGGCAATAGCCTTGTTTTCTTTCTCAATTTCGATTTCTGTCATAGCTATTTTATTCAATCTTTAAAATTATGAATAAGTTATTAGTTGTGCAAATGCTATTTATTTAAAATATATATTAAAATCCTCGTTGTCTTTTTGCCTCAAATATTAAAATGGCCGCTGCTACTGAAACATTCATGGAATCTATTTCACCTTGCATTGGAATTATAATATTTTGGGTCGAAGCCTCTCGCCATTCTTGAGACAATCCCGTTGCTTCAGTTCCAACGACTAAGGCGGTGGGTGTTGTATAATCTTGGGTGTGATAGGAAGTTGAATTTTGTAATGTGGCACAATAAAAACTAATCTTTCTATCTTTCAAAAAGGTGATAATTTCAGTGGTAGTTCCAGTCGCAATTTGATTGGTAAACAAACAACCCACACTTGATCGTATAATGTTCGGATTGTATAAATCTCCATTCGGATTTGCAATAATTACCGCGTCAAGATTTGCAGCATCTGCAGTTCTCAATAGTGCTCCAATATTCCCTGGTTTTTCAGGTGCTTCAGCTATCAAAATCAAAGGATTTTCATTAAGTTTTAAATCATTTAAACCAAAACTCTTACTATTTGCAACAGCAATCACACCTTCCGTACTTTCGCGATAAGCTAATTTTTCAAAAATATCTTTGTTAATTTCAATTATAGTCGTTCCGTTTTGAACTAATTTATTTATTTCCTTTTCCGATATTAATTCTGGGTAAAATAATAAGGTATCAATAAGATAACCGCCTTTTATTGCTAGTGAAATTTCCCTTTTTCCTTCAATTAAAAAGGTGCCAGTTTGCTTTCTTGCCTTTGCTTTTTCTTGTAAGAGTAAAAGTGACTTTATGTAAGGATTTTGAGCAGATGTGATTTGTTTCAAAATGGAAATTTTAATTTATTTATTGCAAATATAATCAGAGAAATTGAGCTATTTAATTAATTGAAACTATTTTGTTAAATACAAATATCCAGTTAATGGTTCATTATATTCGGCGTCGTTTAATTCTATGACATAATAATAAGTTCCAGATGGAATTTGTTTTTCATCTATTAAAAGTCCATTATTAGCAAAACCGTCCCATTCATTTGAATTGTTATTTCCTGTCCAAACCAATTTCCCCCAACGATTATAAATTGAGATTTTGTGATTCAAAAAGATGTCTTTTAATCCTTCAATATGAAAGGTATCATTGTAACCATCATTGTCTGGAGAAACAAAATTATTCACAACTGGTGGACAGTTTTTGGTGTTTAATACAAATGAAGTTATACTGTAACATCCACCTCCATTATCCAATCGAATATAAATTATTTTAGGAGTACTTAACGCAATGTAATTTGTGGAATTTAAAATTGGATTTACGTTATTTTGCGCGTTTACTTGTGATTCAAAAAAGCTAACGGCATCTGATGAATTTATTTTTACTAAAGTTTCATAATCGGAAAAGTTAAATACACCCTTTGAATTCCCTAGGTTACAAGATTCTATATTGGGTACAATATTAAATAACGGCGAAACCGAAAGTTCAACTGGCGTAACATATTTATTGTTTATTTCATTTATTTCTGCTACAATTCCCGTACCATTTCCAATATCATCAACAACTAATTTTAAATCAAAAATAGTCGGAATTGAATTTGGAATTACAACGGTTACTTGCCCGGATTCATTTCCATCAATAGGAATATTTGTTTGGGTGTAAATAGTTCTCAGGTAAACATTATTTGCATAAATTGAGATGGGTGTATTGGATGGTAAAACTGCGGTAGAATTTGGATTTATCACTTTGTAATGAGCAATAATTGATCTTGAATCACATTGTTTGTCGATACTATTTATTCCAATCATAGCATCTGGTAGTTGGCTATTTAATTTGGTTACAATAGCATTAATCATCACAAAATCTTGACTAGATGTAAGCTGAATTTGAGCCGAAGTATCTCCAATTGATATGTTATTTTGAATTGGATAAACATCCAAATCCATATTGTATAATACATTCGAATTTGTCAAACTATTGGTGCCATTAAAAGCATTATTAACAGGATTTAATGGTGGATTACCAATGGGAGTGCCGTTAATTCTTAACGTTTCATTTACTGCAATTCCAGAATCTCCTTCCCAAGCTAGAAAACCAATTTTAGCGTCATTATTATCAATAACATTCAAACTATTCAACGTAATATTTACTTCGTCAGGAACAGCTTGCATTCCGTCATAAACATTCAATTGATTTAACGATAAATTTTGATTTTTATAGATCACAATAATTGCCCAGCCTGCGAAATTTGTACTCCTTTGGGAGTGAAAATCGATAGAAGCTGAAACATCAAGATCGGATAATGTGTAATTTCCGTTTCCAGTAGCTTGAACTTGGTCGGTTACCTCTTTGAAAGCGCTGAAATAGTCAAAAACAAGATTTGAAACTAGTCTTTGTAGAATGAATGTACGATCGGGTCTAATAGGTTGGCCGTTTAATTTAACATCAAAATCTACTGGTCCACATCCAGCCCAATAGAGATATGCCTTTTCAATTTGGTCATTTGAATTTAGTGACAATTGAGCAGAGGAGGAAGTTAATACCGATACCGTGGTTTGGAATGAATTTTCAATAGGATTTAAGGTGTTCCCAATAAATACAAAATCATACCTTCCATTAAATTGTTGGAATAATGAGATATCTTGTCCAAAAATGGTGCTAGTGATAAGTAATAAACTCGCAATAAAAGCGTTTTGAATCAGTTGTTTCATTATTATTTAATAATTCATTAAAAATACTAATTTATTTTAATAAAATAATGATCGAATAAAATTAAATGATTAATTTTCCAATGTTTAAAATTTGAAATTGAAAAATTACACAGTAAAACGTTACGAATCTAAATATTTAAGCGATTGGAATGCATTTATTAGCACCGCCAAAAATGCAACTTTTCTATTCAATAGGGATTTTATGGAGTACCATTCTGATCGCTTTGAAGATTTTTCTTTGTTGATTTATGATCAAGAAAAATTAGTTGCTGTATTGCCTGCAAATAGAGTTGGAGCGACTGTTTTTTCTCATCAAGGATTAACTTACGGAGGTTTGGTTTTGCCTTTAAATTCCAAGTTATACAATGTAATTTATATTTTTAAAGCCATTTTACTATTTTTAAATGAGAATGGTATTTTGGTACTTAATATTAAAAAAATCCCATCAATTTATTGTGATACTTTATCAGACGAGATTGATTATTTAGTGTCTATTTGTAAAGGAATTACCACAATGAAACACGCTGTTTCCGTGATTAATTTAAAGTCAAATTTTAAGATTTCCAAATCCAGGCAAGAATGTATCAATCGAGGGAAGAAACTGAATTTAGTCATTAAAGAAGAAGATAACTTAGCATCATTTTGGAACGATATCCTGATTCCAAATTTAAAGGAAAAATACAATGCAAAACCCGTACATTCTTTAGATGAAATAAACGCATTAAAAGCAAAATTCCCCGAAAATATCAAGCATTTTAATGTTTATCATAATGATAAAATCGTTTGCGGAACAACCCTTTTTATTACTAAAAATGTTGCAAAACCGCAGTATATTTCTGGAACTGAAAGCAATAATTTACTCGGTAGCATTGATTATCTCTATGACTATTTAATAAATGAAGTTTCAAAAGAGAAATCTTATTTTGATTTTGGACCTTCACACGAAAATAACGGATTGAATATTGTAAATAATATCAATTTTTGGAAAGAAAGTTTTGGGGCAAATACTTTAGTTCAAGATTTTTACGAAGTAGAAACTTCAAATTATCACTTACTAGATACTATTTTGATATGATAAAATTTCTTGACTTGAAAAAGATTAATCAACCCTATGAAAATGCTTTTCAAAATAAATTGAAAAACGTTTTAGAAAGGGGTTGGTATATTTTAGGCGACGAAGTTAAACTTTTTGAGGAAAATTTTTCAGCCTACTGTGATTCCAAGTATTGTATAGGAGTGGGAAATGGATTTGATGCCCTAACATTAATTTTCAAAGGTTATATTCAGTTGGGAAAAATGCAAAAAGGCGACGAAGTTATTGTTCCCGCAAACACCTATATTGCTTCAATAGTATCAATAATTCAAGCTGATTTAGTTCCGGTTTTGGTTGAACCAAAATTAGAAACCTACACTATCAATCCCAATTTAATTCAGGATAAAATCACATCAAAAACAAAATCAATTTTAGCGGTTCATCTCTATGGTCAGTTGGCTGAACTAGATTCTATTAACGAGATTTCGAAAATAAATAATTTGATTGTGGTTGAAGATGCTGCACAATCTCATGGAGCAATTTTGAACAATAGTAAATCAAAAAACACACAAGCTTTTAGTTTTTATCCGGGTAAAAATCTCGGTGCTTTAGGCGATGGCGGTGCAGTTGTTACCAATGACGATCAATTGGCCGAAGTTTTGTTTTCGCTACGAAATTATGGATCTGAAGTAAAATATTATAATGATTTTATAGGAATAAATTCGCGTTTAGATGAATTGCAAGCGGCATTTTTGAATGTTAAATTACCCAATTTGGATTCCGATAATCAACATCGAAAAACTATTGCCAATCGCTATTTGTCAGAAATTAAAAACGATAAAATAATGTTGCCGTTTTGGGATTTTTCTGACAATCATGTTTTTCATTTGTTTGTTATTAGAACTCCCAAAAGAAGCGAATTGCAAGACTATTTAAAACAAAATGGAATTGAAACCATACTACATTATCCTGTTCCGCCGCACAAACAAAAAGCATTTAAAAATTGGAATCATTTGTCGTTTCCAATTACCGAAAAAATCCATAATGAGGTTTTGAGTTTGCCAATAAGTCCAATTATGACCGCTGATGAAGTTGATTTCGTCATCCAAAAATTGAATGCATGGACATTTTAATAAAATCATTTAATAT
>CAIJFC010000224.1 GCA_903819815.1 uncultured Bacteroidota bacterium | reverse complement strand
TCTTTCACGGATTGTTGAATGAAGGAATTTATATTGCACCATCGGCATATGAAACCTGGTTTATTACTGATGCGCTGACTTATGACGATTTGGATTTTACGATTCGAGCGGTAGAAAAAGTTGCGAAAACCTTATAACAAAAAAAAAGACCCGATTGGGTCTTTTTTATAATAAATAATCAAGTCTTAGTTGATTAAACTTTGAAAAAGTGTTTCGTTTTCTCTTACTTTTTTATAAGTAGCAGCATCCAAAGTTGCTTCTAATTTTTTAGTAATAATGGTTGCAACATAACTTTTGTTTTGTTCTGTTTGTTCTGCAGCAATCATTTTGTATTTTGTTGTAAATAAAGACGTCAACATTGCTTTCATTTCTGGCGTCACGCTTACAAAAGAAGTCATATCAGTTATGTTTTTTTGAGCGGCAACTTCTGGAGTCATCAAAACAAGTTCGTTTTTTTCTTTAGTTACAGTCGCTTTTTTGTTTTGAGCCGTTGCTGAAACACTAAATGCTAATACTAAAATACCAGCTGCTATTATTTTTTTCATAAGAATAAGTTTTATAATTTAAATCAAATCTAAATGATTTTTCTTGAATAAAAAAATAAATTATTTTTCTTCTGAATTTCCTTCTTTATTTTCCTTCATTTTTTCTTTTCTTTCTTCTTGAATTTTTTTCCAAGTTGCGGCTTGTTCAGGCGTAAGAATTTTGTTGATTTTGTCTTTCATTGCCTTACGATCTTCTTTGGATGGTTTTCCTTGATTTTCGGCTCTTTTTGATTGCATTTCAGAAAACAATGCCGTCATTTCTTTTTGCTGTGCATCGGTTAACTTGAGTACTTTTGTCATTCTTTTTAACTCTCTTTGAGTTCTTTCTTCAGGCGACAATTTTTCTCTTGATTCACTTTTTTCCTTTTCATTTTTTTCTACTTGTGCAAATGTTGATAAACCAGCTACTAGAAACGCAGCTACAATTAATTTTTTCATGTTGTTTTTATTTATGGATTTATAGCTATAAGACGCTATGTAATTTAAAAGGTTTAATTCTTAACATAAAATTATATTTTTAAGCATTGTTATCAAAAGAATTACAAGAAAAATATTTTTTCATCGTCTAAAAAGTAGCTAAAATTAAAGTAACTTTGCCAAGTGAAAAAAGCACTATTCATACTTACATTAATAATGTTTCTAAAGCCGATACTTCCGGTTGTAGAATACGTGGTGAATTATGAATATATTTCGAAAGTTTTATGTGTCAATAAAGACAAACCAATGCTTCATTGTAATGGGAAATGTCAATTGATGAAAGAATTGGCAAAAGCATCTGAAAATGAGAAACCTATTTCCGATAAAAAAATTGCAGCTCAAGAATTTGAAGTTCTATTTTTTGAAAACATAAAATCTTTTGAAGCAAAACCTTGTTTTTATTTTATCACAACACAAATAAAAGACAACTATTACAACTTTTATTCTCATTTGAATAGTTGTACCGTATTTCATCCACCAACCTGTATTTCTTAAATTTTATCAATTTTCGCAACGATTTTATCATTTAACAACAGTTTTATGATACTCTATTCGTGCACTTTTAAAACACAATAAATTAAATAATTTAAGAATATCAAAAATGAAAAATATAATAAAAAAAACAATTGCTATTTTGGCAGTTGCAATAAGTCTTGTTTCTTGTTCAAATAATGATGCTACAACTCCAGTTGACGAGTTAGAAGGAATTTCAAAATTTAAAGAAATTACAAATGCTACCCATACAATAGAATTGTACTCTCACATGTCTGTTGAACAAGGATATAACGAAATTAAAATAAGAATTAAAGATAATTCTACAAATGCATATGTAAAAAATGCAGTAATAAATTGGTTGCCACTTATGCACATGACTATGATGACGCATTCTTGTCCTAAATCTGGAGTTGATAAAATAACTGCCGATGGAACACTTTATGAAGGTTATATTGTTTTTCAAATGGCTCAAAATGCTACGGAATACTGGGATTTGAAAATTGATTATTCTGTAAATGGTTCAAACTACTCTGTAACTACCGTAATTGATGTTCCAGCAGCTACTGAAAGAAATGTGAATACTTTCACAGGTTCTGACGGAATTAAATATATTGTGGTTTATGCTGAGCCACATCACCCAAAAGTTGCTTTAAACGATATGGTTGTGGGTGTTTTTAAAATGCAAGACATGATGAATTTTCCAGTTGTTGATGCCTATACTTTGAAAATTGACCCAAGAATGCCAAGTATGGGAAATCATAGTTCACCAAATAATGTGAACCCAACTCAAATTATTTCAGGTGATTTATACACGGGTAAAATGGCCTTGACGATGACTGGTTATTGGAAAATTAATCTTCAATTGGTCAATTCAAATGGCGTAGTTGTTAAAGGAGAAGAAATATCAGATACTGTTTTAGGAAGTAGTATTTATTTTGATTTCGAATTTTAACCATTAATTAATAGGTCAAAAATCGCGTTGATTTTTGACCTTTTTTATTATATTATGAAAAATAAATTTATATTATTTTTTCTGATGAATTCGTTTTATTTTGTTTTTTCGCAAGCAATTCAAACGGATTCAATTATTCCAATTGAAATAAAAGAGATTATAGTTATTGGAAAAAAAGCCCAAGTTTCGGAAAAACAATCCAAACCACTGACGTCAATTGATGATTATTTGCAAAAATCACCAAAAGTTGATATGATTAAGCGTGGTGCTTATGCTTGGGAGCCGATAATTAATAGTATGCCAACGGAAAGAACCTTGATAACCATTGATGGAATGCGAATTTTTGGTGCTTGTACAGATAAAATGGATCCCATAACTTCCTATATAGAAGTATCAAATTTATCGGAGGCAACAATTAGTTCTGGTCAAGAAGGGGCTTGTTTTGGAAGTACAATTGGCGGTTCTATTGACTTAAAACGAAATCAATCATCATTTGGAAATCAAAATTGGGATTTTAGTTTAAACTCAGGTTTTGAAACCAATAACAAGCAAAAAATTATCGGAACAGCATTTAATTATTCCGATAAATTGTTTTATGTTGACACCGATTTTATGTTTCGTGATGCCGAAAATTATAAAGCTGGTGGCAATCAAGAAATCTTGTTTTCTCAATTTAAAAAGGTCAACTTTTCAGAAACTATTGGCTATAAATTACATACAAATAAACGCATTGAAGCGTCATTTATTTATGATAAAGCTACCAATATCGGTTATCCAGCTTTGCCAATGGATGTAGCTGTTGCGGAGGCAATAATCACCGCATTAAAATTTGAGTATTTGCCAAAAGTATCACCGATAAAAAAATGGGAAACAAAATTGTATTTCAATACTATAAGTCATAAAATGGACGATACAAAACGACCTTTTGTTGCAATTCACATGGACATGCCAGGTTGGAGTAAAACGTATGGATATTACACTAAAATTAATGGAAATTATAAAAACCATTACTTTTTAGTAAATGCAAATTCTTTTTACAATAAATCTGTTGCCGAAATGACAATGTATCCAAATAATCCAAATGAAAACCCAATGTTTATGTACACTTGGCCTGATGTGAGTACTTTTTATAATGGTTTTTTCATAGAAGATAATTACGCTTTAAATTGTCATTCAAGTCTTAAAATTTCAGTGTCACTTGGAAGCCATATAAATAGAGTTGAAAGTCAATTTGGATTGGAAAGTTTGCAAATTTTTTATCCAAATATGAAAGCCCGAAACAATAGGATATTAAAAAGCATCTCCTCTAATTACAATTACAATCTGCAAGGTTTTGAATATGGAGTTGGTTTTGGATATGGCGAAAGAGCACCTTCAGTTTCTGAAGGATATGGGTTTTATTTATTCAATAGTTTTGATGGTTTTGATAACATTGGAACCCCAAATTTAAAAAATGAAAATTCCATAGAAGGCAATGCTTTTATTGGATTTAAAACCAAAAATGGCAGTGCTAAAATAGCCTCTTCTTACTTTCATATTTCAAATTATATCGTGGCAAAACCAAGTATAGATTTGATTCCTATGACAATTGGGGCAAATGGGGTTAAAATATATTCGGCGCTTGATTATGCTACAATTTTTAACATTAGTTTAGTAACGGAATTCAACATTTCAAAGCTACTAAAATGGCATTCTCAATTGGTTTACAGTCGTGGGAAAGATATTGAAAATGTGAATTTACCATTCATTAGTCCGCTTAGTTATTTATCCTCTTTTGTGTTTAGTAAAGGCATGTTTTCTGCAGAATTTTCAGTTCAAGGAAATGCAAATCAAGATAATTTTAGCGCAATTTATGGGGAAGATAAAACTCCAGATTACGCAATTTTAAATAGTAGTTTTGGATACAAATTACTTTTTAGCAAAAGTAAAATAACAATGAAATTAGGCGTTGAAAATATTCTTGACACTTATTATTCAACCTATTCCGATTGGAATAATTTCCCTAGGCAAGGAAGAAATATTTTTATTAATCTAAATTATAGTTTGTAAATAAATTTATTA
>CAIJFC010000223.1 GCA_903819815.1 uncultured Bacteroidota bacterium | reverse complement strand
GTGGAAATTTGGTTTTTTGTAAAATATTTTGCTTAACATCATAAATACAAGCCTGATTGCTAAAAATTATAGTGCAACGAGTGTTGGCAAATTTTTCGATAAACCAATCGCTAAAGCAGTTTTTCTTTTTGGCTGAATTGATTTCCGTGGAGCCAGAAATTCAAAATGATGATTTGGTAATTACTAAATCACAAATAAAAAACGCTCTTAATGGAAATTCTCCTGAAGCCATTATCATCCGAACGCTGCCTAATAATTCCGATAAAGTATCAAAGAAATATTCCCATACTAACCCACCGTATTTGTCAGAAGAAGCTGCGATTTTTATTCGAGAAAGCGGAATCCAACATTTGCTTATCGATTTACCAAGCGTGGATAAAGAACACGATGAAGGAAAATTATTGGCACACAAAGCCTTTTGGAATGTCAAAAATGTGATCCAATTGAATGCCGATGCTCGCCTAAATGCTACTATAACAGAAATGATTTTTGTAAATGATAAAGTTCAAGACGGCAGCTATTTATTGAATTTACAAATTGCCTCCTTTGAAAATGATGCCAGTCCAAGCAAACCTATTATATTTGAAATTAAAAAATGAACTTAGAAACCTTCTACGAATATTGCCTTTCTAAAAAAGGTGTTACCGAGCATTTCCCTTTTGACGAAGAAACTTTGGTATTTAAAGTAGGCGGAAAAATGTTTGGATTATCGTCGTTAACCCAATGGGAAAAAGGAATTCCGGCAGTAAATTTAAAATGCAATCCAGATTATACACAAGAATTACGAGCGCAATACGACGATATAAAACCCGGTTGGCACATGAGCAAAATCCATTGGAACACCATAGAAATTAATCGCGAAGTACCCGATTCTTTAGTTAAAGAACTCATCGACCATTCCTACGATTTGGTGTTTAAAAGCCTTACCAAGAAAATGCAAATGGAAGTTTTGGGGTAAACAATTATCGAGTAAATCTGAAATTAATAACGTTCGGGACAGTATGACTATCGATAATATTTTGATTTACTTCTACTATCCATTCACCTACAATTGTATATCCTGCTGGAGTCCCACAACAAATTCTGTAACTGTAATTATCATTTTTAACTAAATAACTGTAGTTTCCAGAGGAATCGGTGGTTAAAATTTGATAGGTTGTATAATTAGTCGCAACATAATATCCTGGCAGTCCACGTTGAACATAGATTGAAACTCCAGCAATTCCAACATTATTTTGGTTGGTCACTTTTCCAGTTACGCTAACATCCAAATTTTGTTTTTCATTTGGTGTACAATTTATAGTCAAAATTGTAATTAGCAGGAGGGAAAATAGTCTCTTTATCATAGAATTTACGTTTATTTACTTAGCTAAAGTATAAATAATTTTATAAGTAATGTTCCAGCTCAAAATAAATAACATTTCTTTAAGGTTTATAAAAACAAAACCCGACAGGTTTTTAAAACCTGTCGGGTTTGAAAATCTCTAAATTCAGAAATCTTAAATCTGAAATCAAATCTAGTACCTGTAATATTCTGGTTTGAATGGTCCTTGAACTTCTACACCAATATAATCGGCTTGGTCTTGACGTAACGTTTCCAATTCAACGCCTAGTTTGGCCAAGTGCAACATTGCTACTTTTTCATCTAAATGTTTAGGCAACATGTACACTTCATTATTATAGGAAGCGCTGTTTTTCCATAATTCTATTTGAGCCAAAGTTTGGTTCGTGAAAGAATTACTCATTACAAAACTAGGGTGGCCTGTAGCACAACCAAGGTTTACCAAACGACCTTCTGCCAAAATGATAATGTCCTTTCCAGCAATAGTATATTTATCTACTTGAGGTTTGATTTCGATTTTTGAAGCACCGTGGTTTTTATTCAACCAAGCCATATCAATTTCGTTATCAAAATGCCCAATGTTACAAACGATAGTTTTGTCTTTCATTTTTTCAAAGTGAGAACCCAAAACAATATCTTTATTTCCAGTTGTAGTAATCACAATATCGGCAGTAGCTAAAACAGTATCTAATTTCTTCACTTCAAAACCGTCCATTGCAGCTTGTAAAGCACAAATTGGATCAATTTCAGTAACGGTTACAATAGAACCCGCGCCTCTAAACGAAGCTGCAGTTCCTTTTCCAACGTCACCGTAACCACAAACTACAACTCTTTTTGCAGCAAGCATCACATCAGTTGCACGACGAACCGCATCAACAGCACTTTCTTTACAACCGTATTTGTTATCAAATTTAGATTTGGTAACCGAGTCGTTCACATTTATTGCTGGCATTACTAAAGTCCCATTTTTCATTCTTTCATACAAACGGTGAACACCAGTGGTAGTTTCTTCAGACAATCCTTTAATTCCAGAAACCAATTCCGGGTAACGATCAAAAACCATATTTGTCAAATCGCCACCATCATCCAAGATCATATTCAAAGGTTTTCTGTCTTCACCAAAAAACAAAGTTTGCTCTATACACCAGTCAAAAGACGCTTCATCAAGACCTTTCCAAGCATAAACCTGAATTCCAGCAGCAGCAATAGCAGCAGCAGCCTGATCTTGAGTAGAGAAAATATTACAAGAACTCCAAGTAACTTCTGCACCCAAAGCAATTAATGTTTCAATTAAAACCGCAGTTTGAATCGTCATGTGCAAACATCCTGCAATACGAGCGCCAGCAAGAGGCTGTTCGTTTTTGTATTCAGCGCGAAGTGCCATTAAACCTGGCATTTCAGCTTCTGCTAATTCAATTTCTTTTCTTCCCCAAGCCGCTAAGGAAATGTCTTTTACTTTGAAAGCCACATAAGGCATAGTTGCTGTACTCATTTATAGTATATTTGTATTTGAAATTTTTTGCAAATTTAGGTATTAACTTTGTCATTTAATAATTTTCACAACTTTTTATGAAATGTTTATTTTGTAAAGACTTGAATTTTAAATCAATATAATGCTTATTTCGTTTTTTTGGAGCTATTTCCTGCTATCCGCTATATCCACGCCCAAAAGCGTGGGATACCGCTACTATCAGGGCTAGCAGGAATCGTAATTAAAAAATTCACAACTAAAATTCATAATTTATAATTCACAATTAATCTAATGCCACTTCTTAAAACAATAAATTTTAACCCAACCACCGAAATTCTCCTTTGGAAAATCACAGAGTCGTTGGCGGAATTGTCTGCAGAAGTCACTTTAAATCCTAAAAACCAACAAAGATTCAACGGAATGAAGTCAGAATTGCACCAACGTGCGTTTCTGAGTGTCCGAAAATTATTGCAATTTAAAGGCTACACCGATTTTGATTTACAATACGATCAATTTGGTAAACCCCATCTAAATGACGGCAAACACATTTCTATTTCGCACTCTCACGAGTATGCAACTCTAATTATCAGTGATGAAATTGCTGGAATCGATATTGAAATGCAACGAGAAAAAATAATCAAAATTGCGCCTAAATTTGCTGAAAAAGAATTAGAATTTTTAGAAAAAGAAAACCAAGAATCCATCCGAAAGCTAACCGTTATTTGGGGAGTGAAAGAATCCATTTTCAAAATCAGGAACGAAGTCGGAATTAGTTTTAAAGATCATATTCATGTTCATCCTTTCGAAATAGATGCAAAATCAGGAACTGCGAATTTACATTTTCAAAATAAAACAGTCCAATTCAATTATCATTTCATTGAAATAGATAACTTTACTTTGGTTTATGCCTTTCAACAAAATCAATAATCAATGTTAGAATACCTTTTTCATCAATACGACAATTACCCAATAATTGAAATTTATCTTGAAATTACAGCGGTAATATTCGGAATTCTTAGCGTTTGGTTTGCTAAAAAAAACAATATTTTAGTATTTCCAACAGGTATTATTAATACTTCAATTTATGTTTATTTGCTTTGGAAATGGTCCTTATTGGGCGATATGATGATCAATGGATACTACGTTGTGATGAGTGTTTATGGTTGGTATGTTTGGACACGAAAAAAAGAAGGCGCCGACGAATTTCCAATTTCAAGAATTTCTAAAAAGGAAAAAGGCATTGCTTTTGTAATATTTACGTTAACAATTGCGTTCGTAGTTGCGGTCTATTTATTTTTTAATAAATTTACAACATGGTCAGCCTATGTAGACACTATTGTTACTGGGATTTTCTTTGTAGGAATGTGGCTCATGGCAAAACGAAAAATTGAAAATTGGACCTTATGGATTTTAGGAAATATAATATCCGTTCCAATGTATTTTTATAAGGGATATACCTTTACAAGCATTCAATATATTATATTTACAATCATCGCCATATACGGCTATTTAGAATGGAAGAAAATCTTAAACAACTCCAGTTCCCTGGAAACGAAATAATTAAAATTGCCATTTACGGCCCTGAAAGCACCGGGAAAACTACCTTGTCCAATCAGTTAGCGGATCATTTCAAAACGGAATGGGCTCCTGAATTTGCACGTGATTATTTGCAAGAAAAATGGAACGCCAAAAAGGAAATTTGTACTCCAGAGGATCTTTTGCCCATTGCCGTCGGACAAATGAAACTTGAAAATAGCGCCCTGCAAAAAGCTAAAAACTACCTTTTCGTAGATACTTGTTTAATGGCGACCAAAGTTTTTTCGGAAATATATTATGGTTTCTGTGATTCTAAATTGGATAAGGCTGCCCGAAAACACAAATACGATTTGTTTTTCCTAACCGATATTGATGTGCCTTGGGAACAAGACGATTTGCGTGATTCTCCAAAAGAAAGAGAAATTACATTTGAAAAATTCAAAGAAGCATTAATTGAAAATAACAAACCATTTATTGTACTGACCGGAAATCTGGAAATCCGATTTCAAAAAGCTTTAGCAATAATTGAAGGTTTAACTAAAGCGAAACAACTTGGATTTTCTTCACAAGATTTTCTTCAAATTTTAGATTCTGAAGTTCCAATTACTGAAATTGAAAAACAACTTTCTATCTATAAAAATGGCGTTGCCAAAGCCAATCTAAATCGCCCCGCAGTAATTAATGATGGAATTTTAAAGTTGAACGAGGAAGAATTTCAGCACTTTTCAAAACTATTTGATACCAAAAAGGATAATTTTAAACTCAAAAAGTTCATCCCTGCATCAGGCGCGGCAAGTAGAATGTTTAAGTTTTTAAACGAATTTTTAAACGAATTTGACATTGAAAACGAAACAATAAATGCGTATATCAATCGAAAAAACGCAATAGAATTAATAGTTTTCTTAGCTGGAATGGAAAAATTTCCGTTCTTTAAAGCCATAGATAATGAGCTTTTAGAAGAGTTTCCCGATTTTAAATCTTGGAATAAAGACCGGCAAAATTATTATTTTATAAAATGGTTGTTGGACGAAAACCACTTTGATTTTTCTAACAAGCCCAAGGGAGTTCTGCCATTTCATCAATATCAAAATGATAGTGCAACGCCAATTGAGGAACATTTAAAAGAAAGTGTTTTGTATTCCTGTGCAAATGGAATATCAAATTTACATTTCACCGTTTCTGAAAAGCATAAGTTACAATTTGAAAACACATTAGAAAATGTGAAAAGAAAAATTGAAGAAGCGTCGGAAATTAAAATAAATATTTCTTTTTCACATCAACAAAAATATACCGATAGTATAGCTGTTGGTTTTGATAATAAGCCATGTAGAAACCATAATGGAGAATTGGTTTTTAGACCTGGCGGACACGGAGCATTAATTGAAAATCTGAATTCTTTAGATGCCGATATTGTTTTTATAAAAAACATCGATAATGTGATTCAAAATGATGCAGAAACCATCGCTTTTTATAAAAAAAGTTTGGCGGGAATTTTAATTGAGTTACAGGAAAAAGTGAATTTCTATTTGTTAAAAATAGATTCAATTCCCGAAAATGAAATTGCACCGCTTGTAAATTTCGTTGAACAACAATTAAACATTAAAGTAAATCTTGATTTTTCAAAATACACCTTAGAAAATAAAATAAGCAATTTAAGAGAAATTTTAAATCGCCCAATTCGCGTTTGCGGAATGGTTAAAAATGAAGGCGAACCTGGAGGAGGGCCATTTTGGGTAACCGATTGGAAAGGAAATACTACTTTGCAAATTGTAGAATCGGCACAAATTGATTTTAGTAATGAAAAGCAAGCTTTAATTGCTAGTAAAGCTACTCATTTTAATCCTGTCGATTTGGTTTGCGCATTTAAAGATTACAAGGGATCAAAATTTGATTTCAGAAATTTTATTGATTACAATAGTGGGTTTATCGTAGAAAAAAATAAATTTGGCAAACCTATTAAAGGCTATGAATTACCGGGCTTATGGAACGGAGCGATGGCCAATTGGATTACTATTTTTGTTGAGGTCCCGTTATTCACATTTAATCCAGTGAAAACCGTCAACGATTTATTGAAACCGGCACATCAAAATCATTAAATTGACCAATGGAAAAAGAAAAATTGATTTCCGAATTGCAATTTAAAGCAGTCCGAAGTAGCGGCGCAGGTGGACAAAATGTAAATAAAGTGTCTTCAAAAGTGGTTCTTTCATTTGATTTAAAAAATGCCAATTCACTTTCAATTGAAGAAAAATTGCTGTTAGAAACGAATTTATCATCCCGCCTCACCAAAGATCAAATTTTGATTTTGAATTGTGATGAAGATCGCAGCCAACTCAAAAACAAGGAAATCGTTATTAAAAGGTTTCTTACAATAATCGAACAAGGGTTGTACATTCCAAAAATCAGGAAAGCCACAAAAATCCCTAAATCCGTAATTAGAAAACGGATAAAAGATAAAAAAAATTTATCCGACATTAAGAAAAACAGGAAAAAACCAGAATTTTAAATTTTTTGAAATTCATAATTCATAATCCACAATTTATAATTAATTTTGTACTGTCTCAAAGGGGTGCTAGATTCCAAAAATGGAATGACAGCTGAGATTATACCCAAAGAACCTGGGCAGGTAATGCTGCCAAGGGAAATAATGACAAAAATAGCGTGCACACTATTTATTTGTCATAGGAACAATCAATTTAACAAAAGAATAATTTCCCCCTTGTTATTCGTAACTATTTTACGAATGAAAATTATTTTCAAATTACAACCAAATTGCAGACGATATTTTAATCTATCTTCTTTTCGTCTATTATCTATTTTCTTTTTTCTTGTCTCTTATGGTGCTTTTTCGCAAGAAAAGAAAACAGATTCTACTAAAGTCAATTCGCTTGATGAAGTATTGGTCGCCGCAATTCGAATCGATTCTAAAACCCCTGTCACTTTTACTAATTTGAATAAAAAAGAAATTAAAACCCGAAATTTAGGCCAAGACATTCCCATTTTGATGAATTATTTGCCATCGGTTGTAACGACTTCTGATGCTGGAAACGGGATAGGTTATACTGGAATTCGTGTTCGTGGTAGTGATGCAACCCGAGTAAACATTACCATAAATGGAATTCCCTATAACGATTCAGAAAGTCAAGGAACCTATTGGGTGAACATGCCCGATTTTGCGTCCTCGCTAGAAAGTGTTCAATTACAGCGCGGTGTTGGGTCTTCTACAAATGGCTCGGGAGCTTTTGGAGCAAGTTTAAATATGCTTACCGATAATTATTCAAAAAAGAGCAGTGGAGAAATTTCCAATTCTGGAGGTAGTTTTAACTCAAGAAAAAATACGGTAAAGTTTAGCACCGGATTATTAAATAATCATTTCGAAATTGCAGGTCGATTGTCTGTTTTGAAATCGGATGGCTATATTGACCGAGCAAGTTCTGACTTGAAGTCCTATTTTCTTCAAGGAACATATGTTGGAAAAACAACCTTACTAAAAGCATTGGCTTTTGGTGGAAAAGAAAAAACGTACCAGTCTTGGAATGGAGCTGATGCGGCTACTTTGGAAAGCAATAGAACTTTTAATTCGGCTGGGATGTTTACCGATCAGTTGGGGAATATTCGTTTCTATGATAATGAAACAGACAACTACCAACAAGACCATTATCAATTGCATTGGAATGAAAAAATATCGGATAAATGGAATACCAATTTGGCTTTTCATTATACCAAAGGAAAAGGATATTATGAAAATTATAAAGAAGATGCCGCTTTCACCGATTATGGATTGTTGCCAGTTGGCACTGAAGTCGCAACCGATTTAATTCGACAAAAATGGTTGGATAATGATTTTTATGGTGCTACTTTTTCCTCTAATTATAAATCGGAAAAACTGAATTTGATAATTGGTGGCGCCATTAATAAATATGAAGGCGCACATTTTGGAAAAGTGATTTGGGCTCGATTTGCCTCTCAAAGTGAATTGGGAGATCGCTATTATGATGATTATGCGAGTAAAACAGACGGAAATATATTTGCGAAAGCGAATTATCAACTATCAGAAAAAATAAGTTTTTATGGTGATTTGCAAATTAGAAATGTTCATTACAAAGCCAATAGTTTAGAAACGGGTTTGGTAAACGACAATTTCAATTTTTTCAATCCAAAGGCGGGTTTGAATTTTGATCTGAATTCTAAAAACACCCTTTATTTTTCTTTTGCCCGTGCCAATAGAGAACCCAACCGTGATGATTATTCAAATGGAACACCAAAACCAGAGCAGTTGAATGATTTTGAATTGGGTTGGAGATTGATTTCTGAAAAAGTAAAAATAAATGTTACGGCTTATTATATGAAATACAAAAATCAGTTGGTTTTAACAGGTGCTTTGAACGATGTGGGTTCACCTCTTCGAGAAAATGTTGGCGATAGTTATAGATTGGGATTGGAAGTTAATGCCGATTTTTATCTTTCAGAAAAATGGTTATTGCGTCCAAATATCGCTTTAAGCGAAAATAAAAACCAAAATTATTATTTTCAAAAGGATGGCGTTTTGCAGGATTTTGGAAATACAAGTATTGCTTTTTCACCCAATATTGTTGCAGGAAACGGCCTAACATTTGCGCCAAGCAATAACTTGCAATTTAGTATTTTATCAAAATTTGTTGGCAAACAATTTATGGGAAATATTGATGCTGCAAATTCAGAATTGCAAAGTTATTTTGTAAATGACTTAAACGTTTCCTATGAAATCCAGCCTAAAAGTGTATTTAAGTCGGTATTGTTTTCTGTTTTAGTGAATAATTTATTCAATATGAAATACGTTTCAAATGGCTATTACTTCACCTATGACGACACTTGGACCAATCCGGGAAATACAATTACATTGGATGGAGCTGGTTATTATCCTCAAGCAGGTTTAAATTTTTTGGCAGGAATTTCGATGAAATTTTAATTGTAAACTCGAATAACTGCTCCCGAAGTTTCTACTCGATAAGGTTTCATTGGATATTCTTTCCCTGGGCTTTGGCCTGTAAAAAGGTTGTATTCGGCATTATCACAATTGCATTTTGCATTTATTCCATTTACAACCATGGTAGAACAAGCGCTTAATGCTTGGTTTGGACATGCCGCGTCGTAGGCAACATAAGCGGTGCCGGTAGTATTAAAAACGATAATTCCACGGGCTCCAGCATTTGGAATGTACATGCCATTACTCACAAATTTAAGATTGTTGTAAGTGGGTAAATCGGTATTAATACTAATTGAAAAGTTATAATTTGGGATAAATGGGTTGCTATTATTATAGTTATCATTGCTGCAATTGCAAAGAATAAGTAGTAAAAGAAAAAACAAGTATTTTTTCATAATGAAATTTTATTAAAAGAATAGTGGTAACAAATTTAAATTATTTAACTTTGATTTATATATGATTAACATATATTTATTTGATTAAAAAAAAATAAAACTATCTTTGTAAAAAGAAATCCCGTCCCGATGGGATTTTTTCTATTTTATATAAATGATTAAATTATGAGTGAAGTATCTTATTATACGGCTGAAGGATTAAAGAAATTAAGAGAGGAATTAGACCATTTGAAGAGTGTTTTGAGACCAAAAGCATCTCAAGACATTGCTGACGCAAGGGATAAAGGCGATTTATCGGAAAATGCTGAATACGATGCCGCAAAGGAAGCTCAAGGTATGTTAGAAATGAGAATTGCTAAATTGGAAGAGGTACATTCTAACGCTAGATTAATAGATGAGACACAATTAGACGTGTCAAAGGTTTTGGTTTTATCCAATGTTAAAATCAAAAATTTGACTAATTCTATGGAATTAAAATATACTTTGGTTGCTGAAAGTGAAGCCGATTTAAAAACGGGGAAAATTTCTGTGACATCACCAATTGGAAAAGGTTTATTAGGAAAATCGGTTGGTGAAATTGCTGAAATCACTGTTCCAAACGGTGTTTTGAAATTTGAAATTTTGGAAGTTTCTAGAGACTAAATAGTTGAATCGTTTAATCGATTTTCAGCTAACCGATTAAACATTCAACAATTAAACAGTTCATCCATGTCAAGTATTTTTACCAAAATCGTCAACGGAGAAATTCCATGTTATAAAATCACTGAAGACGATAATTTTTTAGCTTTTTTAGATGTAAATCCTAATGCGATAGGTCATACTTTATGCATTCCTAAGCAAGAAATTGACAAGCTATTTGATCTTGACGATGAACTTTACATGGGCTTAATGCAATTTTCTAAAAAAGTGGCTATCGCTTTAGAAAAAACAGTTCCTTGCAAGCGAATTGGTATGAGTGTTATAGGTTTAGAAGTTCCCCATGCCCACATTCATTTGATCCCTCTAAACGAAATGGAGGACATCCGTTTTCAAAAGAAAATCACTTTATCCAAAGAGGAATTTCTTGCTTTGGCATTGAAAATCCAAGGAAATTTGTAGTTAAAATTTGATTATTTTGCTTTCCTAAAGCTAATTTGAAAAGTAGTTCCTTTATTCACCTCCGAATTTAGCACTTTTATTCTGCCATCATGGTATTCTTCAACGATTCTTTTTGTTAAAGAAAGTCCCAATCCCCAACCTCTTTTTTTTGTGGTAAATCCAGGTTCAAAGATTTTTTTGAATTGCTTTTTTGGGATTCCCTTGCCGGAATCGGTTATATTTATTTTTACAAATTCACCTTCTAAAATAATTGCTAAAGCTAGTTTTCCTTTGCCTCTCATGGCATCAATAGCATTTTTCACTATGTTTTCAATGGACCAACTGAATAGAATTGGATTCAGAGAAACCAATACCGGAAAATCGGGCGCTTTAAATGAAAACACCACTTGTTTTGAAAATCGAGATTGTAAATATTGAAATGAGTTTTCAGTTTCTACTATAATATCTTTGATTTCTAAAATCGGTTCTGAACCAATTTTTGAAAAACGTTCCGTGATATTTTGAAGTCGATCAATGTCTTTTTCAATTTCTGAAATAGTAGAATCGGCAACATTTTGAGCTTTTAATATTTCTAACCAACCAATTAATGAGGAAAGGGGTGTGCCAATTTGATGCGCAGTTTCCTTTGCCATTCCTGCCCAAAGTTTGTTTTCAGTGGCCATTTTGGTGCTTCTGTAGAAATTATATACTAAAAGAGCAAATAGTAATATAATCAATAAAAAAGCTATTGGGAAATAAATCAGGTTGTTTAATCGGTCGGAATTACCGTAATAGATATTTCGGAATTTCCCAGGAACGTATTCAAATTTTATTGGTTGGTTTTCCTTTTTTAATTTTTTTAAAATAGTTTTGGCCTCCTTTGGAATCGACATTAATTTCTCGTCGATATTGTTATGACCAATTATACTATCTTTTTCGTCTGTTAAAATAATTGGAATTGTTTTATTGTCTCCAATGATCTTACTTGGCAATTCTACTTCTGTATTAATATCAGAGTTGATTAATGTTTTTTGAGCTTCCGACCAATATTCCATCTTTAAACGCTCTTCATTTTTAAAAATTTGAAAAAAGGAATAGGTGTTCCAAAGTATGAAAACAATGAAAATAAAGGAGGAAATTATAATAAACCAACGAGTAAAATTTCGTTTATTTGAAAACTGCATAAGTTACTTTTGTAAAGTCATAATAACGATAAATATAATAAAATAATATGACTATGGTAATAGAAATATAAATTGTGATTTCAAATTAAATATTAGAATTAATATTTCAACATTTTTGAAACCAATTTATTATATTTGTTTAAATTCATTTTTATGATAAGTATTGATCCAAAAGACGTTTCTTCAGCTAAATTACAGGGCTATTTGCAAAGTGCTGTAGGCCCTCGACCTATTGCTTTTGCTAGTACTATCGATAAAAATGGGGTTCCAAATTTATCGCCTTTTAGCTTTTTTAATATTTTCAGTGCGAATCCACCAATATTAATTTTTTCACCTGCTAGACGGGTTCGTGACAATACAATAAAACATACTTTAATTAATGCGGAAGCGACACGAGAAGTAGTTATTAATGTCGTTAATTATGATATAGTTCAACAAACATCTCTTTCAAGTTCTGAATATCCTGATGGGGTAAATGAATTTATTAAAGCAGGGTTCACGGCAATACCTTCTGTATTGGTAAAGCCCTATCGTGTGGCGCAATCTCCAGTTCAATTTGAATGTAAAGTGAATGAAATTATTAGTTTAGGAACTCAAGGTGGTGCGGGAAATCTAGTGATTTGCGAAATAATAAAAATGCACATCAGCGAATCAGTTTTAGATGAAAATGGAAATATAGATCCTGTAAAAATTGATTTAGTTTCAAGAATGGGTGGGAATTGGTATTCTAGAGCCAACCAAGGATTATTTGAAGTGGCAAAACCAATAACAACTCTAGGAATAGGAGTGGATCAAATACCAAATTACATTAAGGAAAGTCCTATTTTTGACGGAAACGATTTGGGAAAATTGGGAAATATTGAAGCGTTGCCTACAACCGAAGAAATTAATATATTTGTAAAGCAGAATTTTGCTGTTAAAGGCATTTTGAGTTCTGATGATCAATTAAAAAAGTTTAAAAAAGCAAAGGAATATTTAGATCAAAACGATTTAGATTCCGCATGGAAAGTGTTATTAGCAAAATAATTATAATAAAATAAATTAAGTAAATGGAAGTATCAGGAAAAATTAAAATGCTTGGGGAATCTAAAAATGTAGGAAGCGGAAGTTTCTTAAAAAGAGAATTGGTGGTAACCACCGACGAGCAATATCCACAACATATTTTAGTTGAATTCGTTCAAGACAAATGTGATTTATTAAATAATTACCAAGTGGGAGATGCTGTAAAAGTGTCTATCAATTTGAGAGGTCGCGAATGGGTTGATCCTCAAGGTGTAACTAAGTATTTTAATGCTATTCAAGGGTGGAGAGTTGAGAAGTTAATCGCAGCTGCTCCTTCACAAGCTGCTCCAATGCCAACCGCTGAAACATTTGCACCAGCTGAAAATTTTAAAGAAGAAGAGCACGACGATTTGCCATTCTAAAAAACACAGTTGATAAATACTATCAATTTTTAATTAACAAACCTATGCCGTAATTTGTTCCTATTTGAGGATAAATAAAGGCATGGGTTTTATTTTTCCCTAAAGTTAGCGATTTAAATGGGCTCCAATAGGAAACCGCAAGCCCCACCGCCGTTCCAATTCCTGCACCAGCTAAAACATCTGAAGTAAAATGTTTATTATTAGCAATTCTTAAAAAACCGGTTGCCGCTGCAAATAAATAACCACTACTTGCATACCAAATATTGGCATCTTTATATTCGTAAAATAAAACGGAAGCATTGGTGAATGCAGTAGCTGTATGTCCAGATGGGAAGCTCAATTCATCGGTTCGGTCAGGTCTTAATTCTTTAAATGAAAATTTCATAGAAGTAACAATTCCACCCATAATTGCATTAGATACCGCTAAATTTATTGTTTGATGAAGTGCATCATGTTTCGGTTTTAAACCTAAATAACGACCTCCATATATTTGCAAAACCGCTTCATATTGAAGATAATTGTCAATTTTGTTATGAAAATCTTCTCCCAAAACCTTTCTAAAGTCGCTTTGTAGATTCGTATTCATCGGAGTATTTTTCATTAATAATCCTCCAGTAATTAATATCGTTGGAATTACAAATTGTTTGTAGGTTAACTTTTCTTCTTTTATCAATAATGAAATTGAATCTGTCTTTTGTGAGATTCCTTTTATAGAGAGGAGTAATAGAATTGCAATAATAATTATTCTTTTCATGGTA
This sequence comes from uncultured Bacteroidota bacterium, assembly GCA_903819815.1. Classification (GTDB taxonomy): domain Bacteria; phylum Bacteroidota; class Bacteroidia; order Flavobacteriales; family Flavobacteriaceae; genus Flavobacterium. Next base: position 5,258 of record CAIJFC010000223.1, on the reverse strand, counting down.
AATAATTTAAAAAGTGATGTTTGCGCCAATAAAATTATAGCCATATTTACTTGAAGCATTTACATTAAACGTATATTTTTTTTTGGTTTCTAATTTCGAATTGGTTTTGGTAATTTTACTATTAGCAATATTTTTCCCAATAATATATCCCATAACTATTGCAATTGGGTAATCAGAATACCAGTGAACATTGGCTTGAACCATCTCAAAACCCAAAAGACCAATTAGGCTGTAGCCAACAGGTTTTATCCATTTTTTATCAGGGTAATTCCCCAATATCACATTTAGCGCAGCTGTCGCTGTCATCATATGTCCTGACGGCATGGCATCATAATTGGGAGTATATTTACCATAGGCGCTAAAACTTGGAAATGGATTCCAATCACCACCCGGATTTCCATCAATAATTGCTGGTGCTGGACTTTGTCGGCCAGAAATTCGTTTTATAGTTTGACTAAAAACACCACAAACCAAAAGACTTTCAACTAATCCAGTGGAGGTATTTAGAGAGCGATAATCATTATTTATTAATCCAAAAGTTGCAAACCCCATACTCATCAATAACGGAGTAGTGCCATTCCCAATTAAATAAATAGCCGAGGTTAAGTCGGATGGTATATTTTGCAAGGGACCAAAATTATTATATTTTGCAAAGTCTTTAAGCCCTATTTGTTCTCCAAGTATTCTAGATTGATCAAGCAATTTTTGATCTTCAGGAATTATTACCACCGTCATAACTGTTGCTCCTCCTAAAGCAATTAAATTTTCTTTGTATCCAAAATCATTCACTGTTCCGTAAACATTTTTTGGGATATTGGTAATCATTTCAAAAAAGCGCGGTTTTTTATAGGTGTAAATTTCTCCGTTTTTATTGGTATAACTTTGAAATTTAGAAGTGTTAGAAATGCTATCTTTTATTTGTGATAAAACAACAGAAGTTGTAAATAATAGTGATAGTAAAATTACTAATTTTCTCATTTAAATTTTTTTTGATAAAGATATTGCTAATTTTGTTTATATAAAATCATTACAAATAAATTCTAATAATTATCTGAACTAAATGTATCTAATTTCCGATACTTTATATTTTCCTCCAGTTTACGAAGCTTCTTCAGAAGGGATTCTTGCGGTAGGTGGTGATTTGTCTCCAGGGAGATTGTTACTAGCTTATAGAAGTGGAATTTTTCCATGGTTTAATCCTGGAGAACCGATTCTTTGGTGGGCACCAAAATCAAGAATGGTTTTGTATTTTGATGAATTGGCGGTTTCCAAGAGCATGAGAAATATTTTGAATAGAAATACATTTACTGTTACTTTCAATCAAAATTTCAGGGAAGTAATTTCAAATTGCAGTACGATTAAAAGAGAAGGTCAACGAGGTACTTGGATTAGCCAAGAAATGAGGGAAGCTTATTGCAAACTGAACGAAATGGGAATTGCTAAATCAGTTGAGGTTTGGCAGAATAATGAATTAGTAGGGGGTCTTTATGGAATTGATCTAGGCGACGTTTTTTGTGGAGAAAGTATGTTTTCAAAAGTCAGTAATGCTTCAAAAATAGCTTTTATCTCTTTGGCACAACATTTAAAAAAGGAAAATTATAAGATTCTAGATTGTCAAGTTTACAACGAGCATCTTGATAGTTTAGGTTGCAGAGAAATTGATCGGGATGATTTTATGAAACTATTAAATTCGGAATCTTAATTTCTTTTCCAACAATCAGCTACGTGATCATCAACCATTCCAGTTGCTTGCATGTGAGCATAAACTACTGTTGAACCTACAAATTTAAATCCTCTTTTTTTTAAGTCCTTACTTATTTTGTCTGAAATGACTGTGGTTGATGGAACTTCCTTTAATGTACTTGGGTTATTTACAATGGGTTTGTTTTCGTTGAAAGCCCATATGTAATTACTAAAACTACCAAATTCTTCTTGTATTTTTATAAATGAATTGGCATTAGTTACTGCAGCGCGAATCTTTAATTGGTTTCTAATAATTCCTGCGTTTTGCATCAATTCTTGAATTTTATTTTCAGAATATAATGCTACTTTCAAATAGTCAAAGTGGTCAAATGCCAATCGAAAGTTTTCTCTTTTTTTTAATATGGTAATCCAACTTAATCCCGCCTGAAACGTTTCTAAAATAAGAAATTCAAATAATTTTTGGTCGTCATAAACAGGAACTCCCCATTCCTCATCGTGGTATTTTTCATAAAGAGCAATGCCCACGCACCATTGGCATCTATTTTTTTCGGTCATAATCATAATTTGACATAAATATAAAAAAAATCCCATTTTAAATTTTAAAATGGGATTTAATATTATGATTGAATTCTTAATTCTAAATTCTTAATTCTAAAATTAGATTATCCTAAAGCAGCTCTTTTGAAACCTGTAACCACTAAGTTTTTGTCTAAAGATTGAACATAAGCACCAACGCTCATTTTGCTATCTTTAATATAATCTTGGTTTACTAAAGTGTTGTCTTTAAAGAAACGTGCTAATTTACCTTTTGCAATATTTTCTAACATCGCTTCCGGTTTTCCTTCTTGACGTAATAAATCTTTTGCAATTTCGATTTCTTTAGCGATGATTTCTGAATCAACACCTTCTTCGTTCAAGGCGATTGGCGCCATTGCTGCCGCTTGCATTGATACGTTTCTACCAACTTCGTCAGCTCCTTCAATATTTGCTGATAAAGCCACAATAGTAGCGATTTTGTTTCCAGAGTGAATGTAAGAACCAATGAAAGCACCTTCTAATTTCTCAAAAGTTCTGATTTCTAATTTTTCTCCGATAACTCCTGTTTGCTCAATTAATTTTTCAGCAACAGAAATTCCATTGAAATCAGCTGCTAAAAATTCTTCTTTTGAATTGAAGTTTAAAGCCAAATTAGCCATTTCAGTGGCCATTTTTACAAAACTTTCGTTCATTCCTACGAAGTCAGTTTCACAGTTTAATGTGATAACAACACCAGCAGTTTTTGCATCATTTACAACTGCAATTGCAGCTCCTTCAGTTGACTCTCTGTCTGATCTGTTTGCGGCAACTTTTTGTCCTTTTTTACGAAGGTTTTCAATTGCTAAGTCAAAATCTCCATCAGATTCTACTAATGCTTTTTTGCAGTCCATCATTCCTGCACCTGTGATTGTTCTTAATTTATTTACGTCTGCAGCAGTAATTGTTGCCATAATTATTTGATTTAAAGATTAAAAGATCGAAAAATTTAAGGATAAAAGTAGCGTTAATTTGAAACCAACACTTTAAGTTATCTTTAAATCTTTCAATCTTTAAATTTATTTTTATTATTCTTCAGTTGCCGGAGTTTCTTCCGCTGGAGCTGCTTCTTCAGCAACCACTTCTTCAGTTACTTCAGTTACTACTTCAACTTCTTCAGCAACAACTTCTTTTTCAGTAACCACTTCTTCAGCTACTACTTCAGCTTCTGGAGCTACTTCAACAGCTTCAACAGCAACAACTTCAACAGCAACAACTTCAACTTCAGGAGCTACTTTAACAGTTTCAACAGCTTCAACAGCAGCTGGAGCTTCAGCATCACCTTCTTTGTCAGAAGTTCTGTTAGCCAATCCATCTGTGATTGCTGCAGTTACTAAAGTTAGAATTTTCTCAATTGATTTTGAAGCATCATCATTTGCAGGGATTACATAATCAACCTCTCTTGGATCTGAGTTGGTATCAACCATTGCAAAAACTGGAATGTTTAATTTATGAGCTTCTTTAATTGCGATGTGTTCTGCTTTAATATCTACTACAAATAATGCAGCAGGAAGTCTAGACATATCAGATATTGAACCTAAGTTTTTCTCTAATTTTGCACGAAGACGATCAACTTGTAAACGCTCTTTTTTAGACAGCGTCATGAATGTACCGTCTTTTTTCATTTTATCGATAGTAGCCATTTTTTTAACAGCCTTACGAATAGTAACGAAATTAGTTAACATTCCACCTGGCCATCTTTCAGTAATGTAAGGCATGTTTACATTTTTTGCTTTATCAGCAACGATATCTTTTGCTTGTTTTTTGGTAGCTACAAATAATATTTTTCTACCTGATGCAGCGATTTTTTTCAAAGCGTCATTTGCTTCTTCAATTTTTGCTGCCGTTTTATATAGATTGATAATGTGAATTCCATTACGTTCCATATATATGTATGGGGCCATATTTGGATCCCATTTTCTAGTCATGTGTCCGAAGTGAACACCTGCTTCTAGTAATTCTTTTACTTCTACTTTGTTTGACATTTTTGTTTAGTTTACGTTCTGTTGATTAGCAATGTTCCTTTGGCTTTAAGCTATAAGCTTTAGACTTTAGGCTTCATTTAGATGCTAAACTAATTTCCCAACGCATTGGGACAACAACAACATTGTTTTTAATTTATTATCAATAAGTCTTGCACGAATTGTACAAGACAGGCACTATTAACGTTTAGAGAATTGGAATCTCTTACGAGCTTTCTTCTGACCGAATTTCTTACGTTCAACCATTCTTGGATCTCTTGTCAATAAACCTTCTGGTTTCAAGATGGCTCTGTTTCCTTCGCCAACTTCACACATAACTCTTGCAATTGCCATTCTCACAGCTTCTGCTTGACCTGTTGAACCACCTCCGTAAACATTTACTTTTACATCATAATTTGTAGCATTGTCAGTTAATGTCATTGCTTGCAAAACTTTGTATTGTAAAGTAGCTGTAGGAAAATAAGTTGCAAATGGTTTTTTGTTTACTACGATAACTCCTGTACCTTCTGAAACATAAACACGCGCAACAGCGGTTTTTCTTCTACCTATTTTGTGAATAACTCCCATTATTTAAGATCGTTTAGGTTAACAGTTTTAGGTTTTTGAGCTCCTTGTTTGTGCTCTGAACCAACAACAACATTTAAATTTCTGAAAAGTTCTGCTCCTAATTTATTTTTAGGTAACATACCTTTTACGGCTTTTTCTACTAGTAATGCAGGGTTTTTTGATTGCAATACTTTAGCAGTTAAAGATCTTTGTCCTCCAGGGTAACCAGTGTGACGGATGTACGTTTTGTCATCCATTTTGTTACCTGTAAGGTTAATTTTCTCTGAGTTGATAACTATAACGTTATCTCCGCAGTCGACGTGTGGTGTATAACTTGGTTTGTACTTGCCTCTTAAAATCATTGCGACTTTTGAAGCAAGACGACCTAAGTTATGACCATCTGCATCAACAATGATCCATTCCTTTGTAACGGTGGCTTTGCTTGCTGATTGT
>CAIJFC010000222.1 GCA_903819815.1 uncultured Bacteroidota bacterium | reverse complement strand
GATTCCATTTTTTTCTCCAATCTTCAATTAATAAAGGAAATGCTTTTCTGTATTGAAATGCTCGTCCTGCATTTGACTCTCCTTGATACCATAAAACGCCTTGAAAAGAATAAGGTATTAATGGATTTACCATTGCATTGAACAATAATGACGGATAACTATTTGGTCCAATATCACTTTTAACCGACTCAACTTGGTATTTCCATTTCCCGCTTAATGGTATAAAATGATCTCCTATTGTGAGTCTAAAATCCGAAGCTTCTCCATAAATTCCACCTCCGCCCCCATTATCAACAACTCGAATTAGTATAGTATTATCGCCTTCTTTTAATATTCCTGTCGGAATATTATATTTTCTAATGCCATCCCAATTAAGATTACTTCCAACTTCAAAACCATTGACATAGGTAATGTCTTCATCATCAATTTTAGTAAGTTCAAGAACTGCTGGTTTTCCTAGGTCAGAAGTTGCAATTTGGATTGTTTTTCTAAGCCAAACTACACCATCAAATTCTCCTAATGCTTGAGATTCCCATAATTCAGGCTCATTCATTTCGGGCCAACTAACATTAAATTGTTTTACGTCTTTAAATTTAGTAACATTAGACTCCGATATTTTTGAGCCTTGAAGTATTTCTACCCTTTTTGAGATTATCGTATTAAAAACTTTAGAAATAGAATCTAAATTTATGTGAGGCATTTCTGCAATCATATCTTTAAATTCGTCACTACTTTCAAATCCCTCTCTACTTGTCCAGGTTTCAGAAACTGTTCCTCCCCAAGATGTATTTATCAAACCTATTGGGATTTTTAATTCTTCATATATTTTCTTTGCGAAAAAATATCCAATTGCAGTGAAATTTCCAACGCTTTTAGGGCTGCAAACTTCCCATTTTCCGGATTTCAAATCGTCTAAAGGTAAAGAACTCATATCTCTAGAAACAGTAAAATGTCTAATTAACGGATAATTAGCCTTGCTAATTTCTTCTTTAGAATTTGCAACTTCGTTAACTGAAAATGCCATATTGGATTGCCCACTACAAATCCAAACTTCACCAACTAAAACATTTTTAAAAGTAACTTTATTGAAACCCTTAATAATTAGTTCGTATGGACCTCCTGCTATTTCAGAATCTAATTGTAACGTCCATTTGCCATTTTTATCTGCTTTTGTCCATTTAATTTGCTTATTAAATCGAACTTCAATTTTTTCATTGGCATCAGCCCAGCCCCATATAGGAATTAACTTATTCCGTTGTAAAATCATATCATCTGCAAAAATCTTTGGCAAATGAATATTAGCAGTGGTATAAATAGTAAAAAAGAATGCTAATAAAAAAAAATGTTTTTTCATTTATTTTGATTGTTATGATTATTAAAAATAAACTAATAAACGTTCGGTGCGTTTATTTAATTTATAAAATGTTGCATATATTTAGCAATAGAATGAAATTAAGCACCTTGATGCTTTCTAAACAACCAATATTTATATCAAATATAGTGAAATATTAATTGAAAAAATTATTGAGTTTCACCAGAAGTTTTTTGGAACTAAAATGAGACATTGATTTAACCTCAAATCAAATGTTAGAATTTATGGAATTTTTTATTGAGAAAATATCATAAAAAAAACGGCTAAAATTTCTTTTAGCCGTTTTTGGTTCAACTTAGTAGCGGGAACAGGACTCGAACCTGTGACCTTCGGGTTATGAGCCCGACGAGCTGCCTACTGCTCTATCCCGCGATGTTTCGAGGGCAAATTTACAATAAAATTCCATATTCTCAATAATATATTCATTTTTTTTTATTTTATCTATTGACTTGATATGATTACCTTTGAACCTTAAATAAATTAGTAAATGGTACACAAAGCAGGTTTTGTAAATATAATTGGTAATCCAAACGTCGGAAAATCAACCTTAATGAACGCCTTCGTTGGCGAAAGACTGTCCATAATCACCTCCAAAGCCCAAACCACCCGCCACAGAATCCTCGGAATCGTAAATGGCGATGACTTTCAATTAATTTTATCCGACACGCCAGGAATCATAAAACCGGCCTACGAAATGCAGGAATCAATGATGAACTTCGTCAAATCGGCCTTCGAAGATGCCGATATTTTGATTTATATGGTCGAAATTGGCGAACAAGAACTAAAAGACGAAGCGTTTTTCAATAAAATAATTCACGCCAAAATCCCCGTTTTATTATTACTCAACAAAATTGACAATTCCAATCAATTACAACTCGAAGAACAAGTTGCTTTTTGGGCTGCCAAAGTTCCAAATGCCGAAATTTTTCCGATTTCTGCCCTTCAAAACTTTAATGTTCCCGAAACGTTCAGTCGAATTATTGAACTTTTACCCGAATCGCCAGCCTATTATCCAAAAGACCAACTCACCGACAAACCCGAACGTTTTTTTGTAAACGAAACCATTCGCGAAAAAATCCTCCTCAATTACAGCAAAGAAATTCCCTACGCCGTCGAAATCGTAACCGAAGAATTCTTTGAAGACGAAAACATCATCCGAATTCGCTCCCTAATCATGGTCGAACGCGACACCCAAAAAGGTATCATTATCGGACACAAAGGCGCTGCATTAAAAAAAGTTGGCGTCGAATCACGAGCCGATTTGGAGAAATTTTTTGGCAAACAAATTCACATCGAATTGTATGTAAAAGTCAACAAAAACTGGCGAAGCAACGCAAATATGCTAAAACGCTTTGGCTATAATCAATAAATTTTGGGCGTGACCACAAGGGTCAGGCTATTCGCTACAATCTTTGTTGCCAAAAAAGGGCAACAAAGGATTTCCACTACTATCCTTCACGCAATCAAGATGGTAGCATAACAAAAATAATAGCGTACCTTTGCAAAAAATTAAAATGCTTTGTTATTAGTGTTTTTTAGAAATTCTTTTTTGGTAATCCAAAATCCAAAATCTAAAATCCACAATCTAAAATTATAATATGAATAATATTGTCGCAATCGTAGGAAGACCAAACGTAGGGAAATCAACCCTTTTTAATCGATTGATTCAACGAAGAGAAGCTATCGTAGATTCAGTTTCGGGCGTAACCCGTGATAGAAATTACGGAAAAAGCGAATGGAATGGAAAAGAATTTTCAGTAATTGATACTGGTGGCTAT
>CAIJFC010000221.1 GCA_903819815.1 uncultured Bacteroidota bacterium | reverse complement strand
GTCGTGTATTTCAGCACGTATTTTTTCCCAGGATTCATTCTTTGGTAAACACTTTGAACCATTAATGTCGCTTCATGAAATCCGCACAAAATCAGTTTTAGTTTACCGGGATAGGTATTCACATCGCCAATGGCATAAATCCCGGGTATATTAGTTTGATAATCCAATGAGTTGTTCACTTTAATGGCATTTTTTTCAATCTCTAATCCCCAGTTGGCAATTGAGCCTAATTTTGGGGTTAACCCAAATAATGGAATAAAGTAATCCGTTTCTGTAGTTATTTTCTCACCATTGGTTTCAATGATAACCGATTCAATATGATCTTTTCCATTAAAACCTACAATTTCTCCTGGAGTGATGAGTTTTATTTTACCCAATCCTTTTAGTTCTTGTACTTTTTCAACAGAGTCCAAAGCGCCACGAAATTCATTTCTTCGATGAACTAAAGTTACGCTTGAGGCTACATTGGAAAGAAAAATACTCCAATCCAAAGCGGAATCTCCACCTCCTGAAATGACTACTTTTTTATTTCTAAATTTTTCGGGATCTTTTACAAAATATTCTACACCGCGATCGTTTTGTTCGTAGAATTCAATTTCTTCGAGCTGTGGTTTTCGAGGTTCGAAACTTCCTAAACCTCCTGCAATTGCCACTGAATTGGCATGGTGTTTTGTTCCTTTATTTGTAGTAACAATGAAAGTTCCATCTTCAAGTTGGTCAATGGTTTCAGCAACTTCATTCAACGTAAATCCAGGTTGAAATTGCTTTATCTGTTCCATTAAATTGGCCACTAAATCACCTGCTAAAACGGATGGAAATCCTGGAATATCGAATATTGGTTTTTTGGGATATAATTCTGATAATTGTCCGCCCGGTTGTGGCAAACCATCAATAATGTGACATTTTAATTTTAAAAGTCCTGCTTCAAATACAGTGAATAATCCTGTGGGCCCAGCGCCAATGATGAGAATATCCGTTTCAATCATTTTAATATAATAATTTAATTTATTGGTTTAAACCAAAATTATTAATCAACGTTTGTTACCGTTTCAATTTGTGGCGCAAACTTTTTTATGGTTGTTTCCACACCCATTTTTAGAGTCATTTGGTTTACGCTGCATCCTACGCAAGCGCCTTGTAAACGAACTTTTACATGTTTGCCATCTTCAATTGAAATCAATGCGATATCGCCACCATCAGAATTTAGAAATGGTCTAATTTCTTGAAGTGCATTTTCTACGCTTGTTGTTAATTCTTCTATTGTCATAATTTCTATTGTTCCAATTAGACGAAATAATTATTTTTTTACTGCTGAACAGCCAGCCATTGTTGTTATTTTAACTGCTTCAGTTGCTGGTAGATTTTCATTTCTTTTTACCACTTCCTGAACGACATTTCTAGTAATTTCTTGGAAGACTTTCTCAATTAATGAACCTTCTTGTAAAGCTGCGGGTCTGCCATAATCACCCGCTTCACGAATAGACTGAACTATTGGAACCTCCCCAAGGAAGGAAACATTTAAATCTTCTGCAAGGTTTTTTGCCCCTTCTTTTCCAAAGATATAATATTTATTTTCTGGTAATTCTTCCGGTGTGAAATAAGCCATATTTTCTATAATTCCTAATACGGGAACATTGATGCTATCTGAAGTAAACATGGCAACCCCTTTTTTTGCATCGGCAAGTGCAACTGCCTGCGGGGTGCTAACCACCACAACTCCAGTTATGGGTAACGATTGTACGATGGAAAGATGAATATCGCCTGTTCCCGGAGGTAAATCCAATAACATAAAATCCAATTCTCCCCAATCGGCATCAAATATCATTTGGTTCAACGCTTTTGAAGCCATTGGCCCACGCCAAATAACCGCTTGACTAGGAGAGGTGAAGAATCCAATGGATAATATTTTTATTTCGTAGCTTTCAACAGGTTTCATTTTTGATTTCCCGTCAACGGTAACTGAAATTGGTTTTTCAGATTCTACATCAAACATGATTGGCATCGAAGGACCATAAATATCGGCATCTAAAATACCCACTTTGAATCCCATTTTTGCTAAGGTAACGGCTAAATTTGCCGTAACTGTAGATTTTCCAACGCCCCCTTTTCCAGAGGCAATTGCAATAATATTTTTCATTCCCGGAACAGCCTTTCCTTTAATTTCATTAGGTTCAGGAACAACTACAGTACTATTAATTTTGATTTTTATATCAGCAGAAACCAACTCATGAATTGTTTTTTTGATATCGTCTTCCGCTCTTTTTTTAATATGCATTGCTGGAGTGCTCAACACTAAATCGATAATTACTTCCTCTCCAAATGTGACTACATTTTTAACTGCGCCACTCTCCACCATATTTTTACCTTCTCCAGCAATTGTGATAGTTTCTAATGCTTTGAGAATGTCTTTTTTATCTAATTTCATATTCTATTTCTTGATCAAGATCAATTGTAATTTACGAGTACAAAGATAGCTTGAAAAGTTTGTTTATAAAAATCTAAAAAGGATAAGATTATTATTTTTCAGTTATCCAATAAATTGAATTTTAATGATTGAATATTTTCAGGTGTCATAAATGCTATCATATTAAAATTCCCACTAAAGATTAGCAGGAATTATTAAATTAGTAGTGTTTTATAAACTAAGCGTTTTTTAAATTTATTATTTCTTGTTCGGTTAACTTTCTCCAATTGCCTCTTGGCAAATTTTTCTTCGTTAATCCTGCAAAAGCAACTCGGTCAATTCTTAAAACATCATAACTGAAATGTTCAAAGATAGATCGAACTACTTTAACATTGGAAGACCGCAATTTCAATCCGATTTCACTTTTCGATTCTCCTTCTATGTAACTTACATCTTCTATAAATACGCGATGACCATCTAAAACCAAGCCTTTATTTATCTTTTCTAAATCTTCATATTTTAAATTCTTATCCAAAGAGACTTGGTAAATTTTTGATGATTTGTTTGTTGGTAACGTAAATTTACGAATCATGTCCGTGTCATTCGTAAACAATAATAAACCGGTTGTATTTTTATCCATTCTTCCCACAGCTCCAATTTTTGAAGTGGTAGAACCTTTAACTAATTCCAAAACGTTACGGTATTCTTGACCTTCGTCCAATGCTGTTGTAAAGTTTTTTGGCTTGTTCAACAAGATATATTCTTTTTTTTCAGGAGTCAAAACATTTCCATCAAAATTCACTACATCGCCTGGCTTTACCAAATATCCCATCTCAACAACAGGAATTCCATTCACTTTTACATTTCCCGATTGGATGTAAATATCGGCATCACGTCTTGAACAAACTCCAGAATTAGAAATGTATTTATTCAAACGAATTTCGTCTTTTGCTTTTTGACGTTTTGGTGCTTGATTTGGTTTTTTCTCTACTTTTTCAACTGCTATTTCAGCTGCCTTAGTATTAACTTTTACTTTTTTAGGTCCTTGTGCCCGTTTTTGCATCGCAGGTTTTGGCTTATTGGAGCTTGGTCTTGAACTATTTGCTCTACCGCTGCTTTTTTTATTATTGCCTTCCTTGTTATTCATAACATTCTATAATTTATGCAAATATACCATTTATAAATTTGACAATCTATAATTGAGAATTTAAAGCTATTAATATTAAATAGTTTTAAAATAATGAAACAATCTTGTGCCAGAAATAAACAACGATACTTGGATTTATAAGGATAATACTAAAAACTCCTGAAACAATTAAAAATTTAAGTAAGTTATGAAGTAATAAATAATGCTCTTTAAAGTTTGATTTCCAAAGTTTTAATAAAAATAACAATAAAAACAGTAAACAAGAATAGAAATACAAATCCATATTTCCAATTTCAAATTTTTCAATTAATAGGTAAACCGGAAAGACTGTTAATAGCGTTAAAAAGGTAATGATTTTTTTTGAGGTTAATTCGCCATGTAAAATGGGTATTGTTTTATAGTCATTTGCTAAATCCCCTTTTATGTTTTCTAAATCTTTTATCATTTCTCTGATTAGAAGTAACAAAAACAAGAAAGTAGCATGACAAATAATCACTTCATAAAAGTTCTTGTAATATAAAAGCAGGGCAAAAAAGGGTAAAATAGCCATTAAGGTTGCCATTAAATTTCCAATAATTACGAATTTTTTGACTTTGTGTGAGTAAAACCAAATGAGAAAAATGTAAACGGAAAAGAATAAAAAAGCCCTAAATGAAATTAAAAAAGCAAAGAAAGCCACAGTAAAATTGAGTGCAAAATAAACCCTAAGTTTGGTTTGCTGACTTACTAATCGGTCTAAAATAGATTTGTTAGGGCGATTTATTAAGTCTTTTTTACTGTCATAAAAACTATTGATAATATAGCCAGATGCAATTGTTAAAGCCGTCGCTAAAACAATAAGCAATAAATTAATGTCTAAAATTACATGGATTGGTTTTTTTTCAGGTGCTAAAATAAAAATTGCCGAAAGGTATTGTGCGAGAATAATTATTGGAATATTATAACCACGAACTACAGAGAACAAACTCACAATTTTCATTATTAAAAGTTTGCTTTTTCTGTTCATCCTTAATTTATTATTGGGAGAGGAAATCTAAAATTGGTAAACGACTTCTAATTTGTAATCTTTTAATGAAGCTTTGGCTTTTTCTAAATCTTCCGTAAAACCAAGGATGTAACCTCCACCGCCAGAGCCACAAAGTTTTAAATAATAATCATTGGTATCGATTCCTTTCTGCCATATTCCGTGAAATTGCTCTGGAATCATTGGTTTAAAATTATTCAAAACAACTTTTGACAGTTTTTTGGTGTTTTGGAATAACGATTTTACGTCACCACCAAGGAAATTCTCGACACAAGCGTCGGTATGTTTTATGAATTGTGATTTTAACATGGTTCTAAATCCTTTGTCTTTAAGGTTTTCCATGAAAATAGTCACCATTGGAGCAGTTTCTCCTACAATTCCTGAGTCTAATAAAAATACAGCCCCTTTTCCGTCCAAACTTTGCGTTGGAATGCCCGTTGCTTCAATATTGTCTTTAGAATTAATTAGAATTGGAATACTCAAGTAACTATTTAAAGGATCTAAGCCGGAACTTTTTCCATGGAAAAATGATTCCATTTGAGAGAAAACACTTTTTAAAGTAAGTAATTTTTCACGGGTTAAATTCTCTAAAACGGTAATTTTATTTTGAGCATATTTATCGTAAATGGCCGCTACTAATGCCCCACTACTTCCTACACCATAACCTTGAGGAATACTAGAATCAAAGTACATTCCGCTATCAACATTGTTTTTTAATGTTAATAAATCAAAAGTTACTAATTCAGGTTGTTCGTTTTGCAAGGTTTCTAAATAAGTCACAAATCGTTTCAAATTCTCATTTGATTTCTTTGCTTCTTCTGATGGATTTTTGTCGTTTTTTAGCGCGCCATTATAAAAATTATAAGGAATAGATAGTCCTTTGGAGTCCTGAATAATTCCGTATTCACCAAAAAGTAGTATTTTAGAATAAAATAATGGTCCTTTCATAGTTTATATTTTGGTTGACCCAAATCCAATTTCATCACAAATGTACTGACCATTTTGACAATAGCCAACTAATTTGTTCTTAATAAATGTTAAAACTTCATCCTTTACGTTTTCTGGGTACAACACGTGTACATTTGCGCCGGCATCTAAAGTAAAGCAAACAGGAATTTGTGTTTCATTTCTGAATTTCCAAATCGCGTTAATTATCTCTAAAGTATTCGGTTTCATAAGGATAAAATAGGGAAGGGAAGTCATCATCATGGCGTGTAATGTTAGCGCTTCACTTTCCACAATTTTGATAAATTCACTTAAATCACCACTTTCAAATATTTTAATTAAAGAATCTAAATTTTCATGAGCTTGAGCAAATCGCTTTTCAGCAAATGGATGCCCGTGCATTAAATCGTGACCAACCGTACTTGAAACTTGTTTTTCCCCTTTGTCTACCAATAAAATCGTGTCTTGGTAGTTTTTAAAATTATCATGAATTTTATTTGGAAATACAACTCCAAATAAGTCGGAGCTTCCTTTAATATTTTTATGATTTCCCCAAACCACTGCACTTCCTTTAATACTTCTACAAGCACTTCCTGATCCTAAACGAGCAAGAAAAGAAGCTTTTTTATTGAAATATTCATCGGTTATTTCTGGGTTTAACAATTTTTCTAAACTCATGAAATTTACAGCTAATGCTGCCATTCCAGATGCTGAAGAAGCAATTCCAGAACTGTGTGGAAAAGTATTTTGAGTGTCAATAGTGAAATGATAGTCTTTTAAAAAAGGCAAGTAAATTTCAATTCTATCTAAAAATTTCTGAATTTTAGGTTTGAAATCTTCTTTTGGTTTTCCTTCAAATAGCAGGTCGAATGAAAATTCACCGTTGTTATTTTTTTTGGCAAAAGCCAATTTAGTTTCTGTTTTACAAGAATTTAAAGTAAAACTCACAGAAGGATTTGCAGGAATTTGAGTTAGGATTTCGCCTTTGTCGTTCAATTGATTTTCAATTTTCCCCCAATATTTTACTAAAGCAATATTACTGGGTGCGCTCCATGAAAAAGTTCCTTTTTCTATAGATCGGGTATATTTTGAAGGTATAAAATCCTTTGATGAATTCATAAACAGCACTAATTTTTACAAAGATACTTTTTTTGATTTATACGTCGATGAAAATTGACTTTTCCAATGAAAGTTTCCTTAAATTTGTTATTTAAATAATTATCAGATGAACAAATATAAGAGAATTTTGGTGGTTGTTGCTACTTGTTTAGCAATTGGTTATTTTTCTGGAATGGCAACAAGATCAAGTATTACCACTTGGTTTCCAACATTGGTTAAACCAATATTTAATCCGCCAGGATGGGTTTTTGCTCCTGTTTGGTCGATGTTATATATTATGATGGGAATTGCTGCAGGATTGGTTTGGAACAGAATTGACACCAACAAAGAATTAGTTAAAAAAGCATTGATTTTCTTTGCGATTCAGTTGGCGTTGAATGCGCTATGGTCGGTATTGTTTTTTGGTTTACGCAACCCAATGGTGGCTTTAATAGAAATTGTACTCTTGTGGTTACTGATATATGAAACGTACATTCAGTTTAAAAAAATTGATAAAATTGCGGGCTTTTTGTTTATTCCGTACTTAGCTTGGGTTAGTTTTGCAACGGTTTTGAACGCGAGTATTTGGTGGTTGAATCGAGGGTAGTATTCAGTTTTTAGTTTTTTTAGTATTCAGCCGAGTACGTGTAGAGAACATTATTTATAGCTTTTTGAATTCAAGGTTTTTTGCAAATAAAAAATCCATCATTTCCAAAGTATTGTAATTTTTTGCAACCATTTTTGATTTTGGATCGGTATCACAAAATTGTAGAAATAGTTCTATTTCTTCTGGTTTTAATTTTAAAGTTTCTTTATAAAACTTCTGATTACAGCTGGTTTTAGCTAATGCTATAAATTCAATTTTTGGAGGACTAATTTTGATTTTTTCTTTTTCTTTTGCGAATAAACCGAAAATCATGCGGCCAATTCGCATAAAATCCATTCCGTTTTCAATAGTTCCATTGTTAATTCCAAGGATTTTTGGAGTTCTTGCTACTTTTTCTAAAGCTAATTGATCAAGCTTTTCTTGTTCCCATTTTGTATCTTTTTCCCATTTTATCGAAGGTATTTTTGTAATCACTACTTCCTCTAATTGTTCCGGCTTAGGGATTAATGAAATAATTAGATTGTTGTTGTCAATAGTATTTTGATCCACTACAATTCTTTTAACTTCGTATAATTTTGATGCAAAAACAATTAT
>CAIJFC010000220.1 GCA_903819815.1 uncultured Bacteroidota bacterium | reverse complement strand
CAGATACAAATGTTCAAAAAAGATTCCAAGTAATTAGAGTTCCAAGTTTTAATAATTTAACACTTTCTAATGATATTATTACATCAGCATGGAATGGAAAAGTTGGTGGGGTAATTGTCGTAGACGTAAATGGAAATCTAGACATCAATAATAAATCAATTAATGCAACCGGAAAGGGATTTAGAGGTAGTTATATGAATGTTAGACCATCAAATGATAATACTAATATAGAAGTTTCTACAGATTTAAATATTTCGGCAAGTAAAGCGGAAGGTATTTGCGGTTCACCCAGGTTTATGT
Source organism: uncultured Bacteroidota bacterium (assembly GCA_903819815.1). Lineage (GTDB taxonomy): Bacteria > Bacteroidota > Bacteroidia > Flavobacteriales > Flavobacteriaceae > Flavobacterium. The sequence goes on along the minus strand of CAIJFC010000220.1, from coordinate 10,774 downwards.
GGGATGGATTAAATCAAGTTGATAACGGAATTAATTGGATGGGTTACCCAGGAGGTGATTTTGGTAGAGGTGCGGCAGGAAATGCTGGCGGAGGTGGTAATATTCATAATGCTGGAGGTGGAGGTGGAGGAAATGGCGGAAGCGGAGGTGTAGGCGGAAATGGATGGCAAGGAGCAGGTGGCCCATCAACTTTTCCAAATGGAGGAAGGCCAGGTAGTTCGGTACCTAATATAATTTCTAGAATTATAATGGGCGGAGGCGGAGGCGGAGGCGATGCAAATAATGCATTGTCTGGAGTAAAAGGAGGTGTAGGCGGCGGCATAATTTTAGTTAAAGCAAATAAAATCATTGGATCAGGTTCTATTATTTCAAATGGTTCGAACGGACAACCAGGTAATTTAGGAGGGGCACCCGATGGCGCAGGCGGTGGCGGTGCAGGTGGCACAATTCTAGTACAAACATTACAAAACAACTCCGCAAACAACTTAAATTTAATAGCTTTAGGAGGTAATGGAGGTAATGCATTAAATTCAAGTTCAGATCATCATGGGCCAGGCGGAGGCGGAGGCGGAGGAATTATTTTTTATAACACTCCTGGAATTGTAGCATTAAACATAAGTGTTGCCCAGGGTATTCATGGTTTAACAAATGATGGAAATGGCATTTCTTGGGGATCAAATGATGGTATTGTAGGAAATGCATACTCATTTATTCCTTCTGAATTACCAAATAGTTTTTCAATAATTAGAAATCCGACACCAATAGCTCAATTTAGTATTACAGAAGTTTGCGAGGGAATTAATACTGAATTCACTAATTTGTCAACTGTATCAAATGATAACAATTCCTCAATTACTAGTTATTTATGGGATTTTGGAGATGGTTCTACTAGTATTGAAACAAACCCAACTCATACCTATTCTACTTTTGGGTCGTATGTTGTTACATTAACTGTTACAACAAATTTAGGTTGTTTTAATTTTATTACCAATACCGTTAATGTTTTGCAAAAATTTCAACAACCACAAGTGATTGAAAACCAATCATTTTGCAACCAAGCAGTGCTTTCTGATATTATTATTAATGGTGTTTCTATACAATGGTATAATTCGTTAACATCAACAATGCCATTGCCAATAAATACCGAATTAATTTCAGGAACTACCTATTATGCTACAAGTAATGGATCAAATATGTGTGAGTCAATTAAAACACCCGTAACCATTACATTAAATGTTCCAGAAAACCCAATTCAAGAAATCAACCAATCCTTTTGCAATCCCATAAAAATAAAAGATATTGTATCTGTTGGGCAAAATATTCAATGGTTTTCATCAGATTCCGGTGGCATGCCATTAGATTTAGAAACTGATGTTGTTTTTGGAACTACTTATTATTCCAGTCAAACTATTGATGGATGTGAAAGTGAAATTAGAAGCCAAGTTCTTGTAACACTAGAAGAATGTGACGTAATTATTAATAATTATATTTCTGTAAATTCAGATGACACTAACGAGTATTTACACATTGAAGGAATTGAAAGATATCCGAAGAATACAATCGAAATAGTCAACCGTTGGGGTGTATTAGTTTATAAAATTGAAGGTTATAATAATAGCACAAATGTTTTTAAAGGGATTTCCGAAGGAAGATTCACTATAAATTCAAATGCTAAACTACCAGAGGGGACCTATTTTTATATTCTAAATTATACCAAATCTAACGGCAGTACTATTCAAAAAACAGGTTATTTATATATTACAATAAAGTAAAAAATATGAAAACAAAAATAATTTTATTGGTGATGTCGCTAATTGGGCTTGTGAGTTATTCCCAACAAGATGCTCAATATACACAATACATGTATAATACAGAAACGATCAATCCGGCTTATGCTGGATCTCGTGGCGTTTTAAGTATATTTGGATTATACAGAACGCAATGGGTAGGTCTTGCCGGTGCGCCCAAAACAAGTGCCTTTTCCATTAATGCTCCAATTGAAAATTCAAATATTGGAGTAGGATTAACAGTCCTGAATGATGAAATAGGGCCAACAGTAAGTAATTCTATATCCGCAGATTTATCTTATACTATTAGAACTTCAGAAGAATATAAATTATCATTTGGTTTAAAAGGAACCGCAAATTTCTTTAATTTCTTTAAAGACAAACTTAACCCGCAAGCAATTACAGACCCTACTTTAGGCAGTTTAAATAATTATTTTAGCCAAAATCTTGGCGCTGGAGTTTACCTACATTCGAATAAAATGTACTTAGGGTTATCTGTTCCTAATTTTTTTCATTCTAAAATGTATCAAGACAACGAATATGCAGTTTACACCCAGCGAATGAATATATATTTTATTGGGGGTTATGTGATGAATTTTTCTCCTAATCTAAAGTTTAAACCCGCGTTTTTAGTAAAAACGGTTGAAGGCGCTCCATTACAATTGGATCTATCCGGAAATCTACTATTCAATGAAAAATTAATGCTTGGAGCTGCTTACAGATGGGATGCGGTAGGAAGTTTGTTGGCGGGATTTCAAGTAAGCGATGGCTTATATATTGGCTATGGGTATGATTTAGATACTACTAAACTAGCACATTATAACTCAGGATCCCACGAAATATTTTTGCGTTATGAGTTTATTAAACATATAAACCGAATCGTTTCACCAAGATTTTTTTAATATATATTTAGGATGAAAAACAAACTAAAATACCTTGTTCTGGCATGTATAGTTTCTATAAACAGTAATGCCCAATCGAAAGAAGTAAAAGCAGATAAACAATTTGAAAAGTTTGCTTATGTAAACGCCATTAAAACCTACGAACGAATTTTCGCAAAAGGATATAAATCAAAAGACATATTGCAAAAAATAGGCGATTCCTATTATTTTAAAGGCGATTTAATTACTGCCGCAAAATGGTATGGCGAATTGTTTATATTCACCCAGGAAATAAATTCCGAATATTATTATCGCTATGCCCAAGCTCTAAAAGCTACAAAAAATTACAGCAAAGCAGATGAAATATTGGCACAATTTTTTCAAAAAAACGGCACCGATTTAAGAGCTAAATTAGCCAACTCACAAAAGGATTATTTAAATCAAATTCAAAAAAATTCGGGGCGATTTACTATAAATAATGCCGGAATTAATTCTAAATATTCCGATTACGGAAGTGCATTTTATAAAGATAAAATCATCTTTGCTTCTGCTAGAGATAACGGAGAAATGATTATCCGAAAACACGATTGGACAGGAGAAAGTTTCACAAATTTATACAATTCCGATACCCTTTCAAATGTTTCAAAATTAAAACCAGCCAAATTTGGAGCGAATCTAAACTCCAAATTTCATGAGTCAACACCTGTTTTTTCTAAAGACGGAAAAACAGTTTATTTTACTAGAAATAATTATTTAAATGGTAAAAAAAGAAAAGATGCACAACAATCAACTTTATTAAAAATATTTAAAGCAACGATAACCGATTCTAAATTCAATAATATAACCGAATTGCCCTTTAATAGTGACGAATATAATGTGGCACATCCTGCATTAAGTTCCGATGAAAAAACATTATTTTTTGCATCCAATATGCCAGGTTCATTGGGCCAATCCGATTTGTATAAAGTTGCAATAAATGAAGATGGCAGCTTTGGAAAACCAATAAATTTAGGAAATACAATTAATACCGAAGGAAGAGAAACATTCCCAACAGTGACTTCAGAAAACGAAATCTATTTTGCTTCCGACGGGCATCCGGGACTTGGCGGATTAGATGTTTTTGTTTCTAAAATTGAAAAAGACGGAAACTATAAATATGTAGTTAATGTTGGCGAACCAATTAATAGTGCTCAGGATGATTTTGGTTTTGTAATCAATGAAAATTCCCGCGATGGATATGTTACCTCCAATAGAGAAGGCGGAATAGGAAGTGATGATATATATAAATTTAAAGAAAACAAAAAAATTGAATACCCTTGCGAACAATTATTAAAAGGAGTGGTAACCGAAAAAACAACCGGACAACCACTCGCCAATTCAAAAGTAACCTTTTCGGATGCAAATTATAAAATGCTCAAAGAAATGACAACAGATGGCGAAGGAAAATTCAATTTTGGCAACGTGGTTTGTGATTCTAATTACTATGTAAAAGCCGATAAAACGGATTATACAACTGACGAAAAAACAGTATCTATTCCAAATGAATCAGGAGAAACAATAGTGACTTTGGCTCTTGAAAAAGAAGTTAAAGTGGTAAAAATTGGTGATGATTTATTCAAAGCATTTAATATTAAACAAATTTACTTTGATTTAGACAAATCAAACATTCGCATGGACTCGGAGATAGAATTAGCTAAAATTCTAGATGTTTTAGAACAATATCCTACCATGGAAATTGATGTACGCTCGCATACCGATTGTCGTCAAACTGCAAAATACAACAAAGCATTATCAGATAGAAGAGCGAAATCAACCAAAGCTTGGTTACTACTCAAAGGCATAAATAAATCAAGAATTACGGCAAAAGGATATGGGGAATCCCAACTTGTCAATGACTGCGGTTGTGAGCCAACTAATGAGTCTCCTTGTACCGATGCACAACATCAAGAAAATAGAAGATCCGAATTTATAATTACGAAGCTGTAACTCGAAACAGAATTGCGCAATATATAAATCCAGTTGTTTTTAATACTTGTTTTTCTTCTTAAATTATATAAAAATAAAAAGCTTCAGATTTCTCTGAAGCTTTTTTAGTAGCCTGTCCGGACGATATCTCGAACAATTTGCTGGAAGATTATGAGAAGTATAGAGGATTTTGGCAGGACATTGTTTGATATTGATTTAACTTCAAATCAAAGGATATATTTATTTAATTATTTATTTTTTTAGAGATGGAATGAAACAGATCAATAAATTAAATAAAAAAATAATTTATATACTTCAATAGGCCAAAAAAGAGTTTATATCTGGAATAAAGTTAAAATACACAACGCTCGATGAAAACACTGTTTTTTTTGAATCACTTGGGGTTAATCTATCAAAAAGGTTATATTAAAATAATCTAATTAATCCCAATAAGTATATCTATTAAAATTGAATCAGAAAACATTCTATTGATTTTCTATTGTTTTCCAATTAACAAAACAATCCATAACGCAATTTGAAGATTATTATACGCAATTGTCATCTATTAAAAATACGGTTTAATTAACTTCGCTATCGAAGTATCCTAATAAAAAGAGGAAATTCAGTATTAACTAATAAAAAACCAAAAATTAAATTTATGATTAAAACTCTAAAAAAAAGTCTGTTCATTGCAGTATTACTGTTATTAAACGGATTAAGTCACGCGCAAACGGTTACTGGTAAAGTTACCGACTCTTCTGGGAGTGTTCCAGGAGTAAATGTTCAGGTTCAAAATTCCAATATCAAAACAGAAACAGATGTTAATGGAAAATACACTTTAAGCAATTTGCCGAAAAATGCTGTTTTAAATTTTAGTTACCTTGGATTTGCTTCTCAATCTGTGAAAGTGAATACACAAACTACGATTAACATTATGCTAATTTTACAAGATATTTCTTTACAGGAAGTAGTAGTTGTTGGGTATGGATCTACCAAAAAGAAAGATCTTACCGGTGCAGTTGCAATTGTAACATCTAAGGAGTTTGAAGGAAAAGCAAATGCACAATTTGCAAACTCACTTGAGGGAAAAATGGCGGGAGTTCAAATTATTAGACCTTCTGGTCAGCCACAAGGCGGCTTTTCAATTAGAGTGAGGGGAACCTCAACAATTACTGCTGGAAGCGAACCTTTATATATTGTAGATGGTGTTCCAACAGAATCAATTAATGAAATTAGTCCTTCCGATATTGAAACATTAACCGTTCTTAAAGATGCATCTTCTGCTGCAATTTATGGAGCTTCAGGTGCAAATGGTGTTGTGCTTATAACGACAAAACGAGGCGGAAATCAAAAAACTAAAGTAACATTTAATACGTATACTGGTTTTTCTAATGTTTCTAAAAAATTGGATGTATTAAATGCGTCACAATATAAAAATTATATGACCGAAATGGGACAAACTATCAACTGGAGTTTGTATCCTAATGACAACAACTGGCAAGACCAAGCATTTAGAACTGCTAACACCACTAATTATCAGTTAGGAGTTTCTGGAGGAGATTCTAAAACCAATTATTATATGTCTGGTACCATCCTTAAACAAGAGGGTGTTGTTATTACTAATGAATTGGAACGATTTACATATAAATTAAATCTTGATCATAAAATTTCAGATAAAATTAAAGTAGGTACAAGCATTTCTTATAATAAATGGAAAGATATAGATGTTAATGAAAACCGTAAATACGGAGCGGTTTTGGCTCTTATGACTGGTGCACCTGTAAATTCTGTTTACAATGCTGACGGAACATTTGGAGTAAATCCTTTTATTCAAGATTTAGAAAATCCAATTGCTTTAATTTTAAAGAATGAGCATGCCTATCAAAATTATAGATTTAATGGAAGTGCCTATGGCGAAGTTTCTTTTTTGAATAACTTTAAATTCAAAACAATGCTTGGATTTGAACAATTCAACAGCACTTATAACTCTTGGGTTGACCCATATCGAAGTAAGGAAGGTAGAGGATTTAAAGGAATGGCATCTTTGAGTAATTCTCAAAATACTTTTTGGATTTCTGAAAACACAGTTACTTTCAATAAAGCCTACAACAAGCATATTATCTCTGCATTATTAGGAACTATTGCATCCGAAAAAGAGTATTCAACCTCTTCAATTGATGCCAAAGGATTTGGTAGTTCAGCCGTTCATACTGTAAATGGAGGTTCCATTAGAACAGCCGGATATGATAGTTCTAAAGGAAGAAATTTAGCTTATTTTGGAAGAGTAAATTATAGCTATGAAGACACTTATTATTTAACAACAAATTTCCGTGCTGATGCTTTTTCAGGTTTTGGAAAATCTAACCGATGGGGTTATTTTCCTTCGTTTTCAGGAGGATGGAGAATTTCAAAAGAAAGCTTCTTTAAAGATGTAAAAGTAGTAAACGACTTGAAACTTAGAGCTGGTTGGGGTATTGTTGGAAATGGTCAGGTAGGCGATTATTCTCATTACGGATTAGTAAATCCGGGATCTCCTTATGTTTTTAATGGAAATGTAGTTCCTGGTTCAACATCTTCTACATTAGAAAATCCAGAACTTAAATGGGAAACTACAAAACAAACCAATTTTGGAATCGATGTTTCATTATTAAACAACCGTTTATCTATTACCAGTGATTTTTATATCAAGAAAACTAGCGAAATGCTTCTAAATAAAAAAATACCTTCAAGTACAGGTTTTACAGATGCACTGTTAAATGTTGGAGCAATGGAAAATCGTGGATTTGAATTTCAAGTAAGTTCAAAAAATTTAATACACGAATTAAAATGGGATACCGATTTTAATATTGCTTTTAATAAAAGTAAAATTACAAGTTTGCCAGGCGGGAGTATTAAATTAGGAAGTATCTCCGATAGAGGAATGGTTGCAATTGCAAAAGAAGGGGAAGAATTAGGTACTTTTTACGGTTATATTTCTGACGGAGTTGACCCAGTAACTGGAGATATTATTTACAGAGACATTGATGGAAGTGGCGATTTAAGTGATGGTGACCAAACTATCATTGGAAAAGCAAATCCTGATTATACTTTTGGAATTACTAATAATTTTAGTTACAAAAATTGGTCATTAAACTTCTTTTTACAAGGAGTTCAAGGTAATGATGTTTTTAATGCAAGTAGAATTGAAACAGAAGGAATGTTTGATGAAGGCAACCAACTTACAACAGTATTAAACCATTGGACACCAACCAATACAATTACTGATATGCCAAGAATTAATTATGGAGTCGATCATAATACCAAGATATCTTCTCGATACATTGAAGACGGGTCATACATAAGATTAAAATCACTTACTCTTGGATATTCATTATCTGATACAATTGCTAATAGGTTTAATATAGGAAAAGTATATTTCTATGTAACAGGAACAAACCTTTTCACAATTACCAAATACTCAGGTTTAGACCCAGAAGTTAGTGTTTACGGAAATAATACAAACAACTCCTACAAAAATATTGCCCCAGGAGTTGATTATGGTACTTATCCACAAACAAGAGATATAATTTTTGGTATAAATCTTACTTTTTAAATATAACATTATGAAAAATAAAAATAACAAAATCAGATTAGTATGTTTGTCACTACTATTCTTAACACTTAGCTCTTGTAGCGACTTTTTAGACTTAAAACCAGAATCATCACTTACCACAGGAAATGCCTATAATTCAGCGCAAGACTTAGACAATGCGTTAACTGGAGCTTATAGAATTTTTTATGAAGAATATTATCAATGGGATAATGTACTTTTACAAGATGTTCGATCAGATAATGCATATGCAGGAGGTGGAGGTGACGCTCCAATTGTAGCCTATGATAATTTGGATATTTCAACTGGAAACAGCCGAATGTTCGCCAATTGGGTTGCGCTCTACAAAGGGATTGCTCGTTGTAATATTATTTTGGGAAAAATAAATAGCGTAAACGATCCTGCTTTAGGAGTTGATAACTTAAAAGAAAAAATAATTGGACAGGCTAGTTTTTTACGTGCCTTTCACTATTATCAATTAGTGAAAACCTACGGCGGAGTTCCTTTAGAACTGAATTCTAATTCCACAGATGCATCTGCAATTAACTTACCTCGTGCTTCAGAAACGGAAGTTTACAATCAAATTAATGAAGATCTTCAAGTTGCGGTTGCTAATTTACCAGACAATTACCCTGGCGGTTTAATGGAAGATAAAGTTAGAGCTACAAAAGGCGCAGCAAATGCTTTATTGGCTAAAATTTGGGCTCAAAGAAGCGATAGAGATTATTCTAAAGTTTTACAATATTCAAATGCTGTAATAAATAGTCAAGCAGGATATAGTCTTTTGGGAAATTATGCTGATTTATTCGACGGTAGTAATTATATGAACAATGAATCTATTCTTGAAATTTCTTTTCAAGGTGGAAATTGGGATGTTTCTAATTGGGCAGTTCAATTGTATTTAGCACCTGAAGATGGATGGCAAAAATATTGTATTCCTTCTAAAAATTTAGTTGCGGCCTATACAACTGAAAATGATATGGTTCGTAAAAATGCAAATATAATCTTTTGGAATAATCTTCCTTGGACAGACGAAAACTGGAATCCATGCGGAGACCCAGCAATTGCTGCACCTTTCAACTACAAACAAAAACATCCAGACGGATGGAATAGTGGTGATCATTTGTATTTATTGCGTCTTGCGGATGTAATATTATTAAAAGCAGAAGCTCAAAATGAATTAAATGATTTAGGAGGTGCTTTATCTACAACTAATCAAATTCGCGCAAGGGTAGGGTTAACTCCGATTACAGCTTCTTCAAAATCAGATTTAAAAGCTAAAATTTTAAATGAAAGAAGATTAGAATTGGCTTTTGAAGGTCAACGTTGGGACGACTTAGTTCGTGCAGGTATTGCTACATCTACTATGAATAACTTAAATGAGGTTAAATATACTTGTGGAGGTGGAACACCAAGTGCGCCAATAAACATCAACTACAATTGTACAACTGAAAAATGGTTATGTCCAATACCTCAATTAGAAAGAGACGCAAATCCTAATTTAACTCAAAATCCTGGGTATTAGTAGAAACAAATAAATTAGTTTTTTGAATAATTCAAAAATAAAGAATACTTCGGAGATTTTCTTCGAAGTATTCTTTATTTTTATGCAATATATAAATTGGAAACATGAAAATCTACTTTGCCTTTTTTATAAATTTTACTATGCTTCTTTTAGTAAGTTCTTGTACAAGCTCAAGTTTAAATTTTGAAATTCCAATTGTACCAATTGACAACACACCTGCACCTGTTTTAACAGGGAGATTAATTTACCACACCTATTCCTGCTACAATTGTAACGACTCTCAATTGTTTCTATACAATTTTAGCTCAAAAGAAAGAACTAATTTAAGTCAAAATTGGGCAATTACAAATGCTATGAATGCTCATTTTTCAGCTGATGGAACAACAATTGCATTTATGGGAATATCACAAATCACAAACAGTTGGGATATTTATATTTATACTTTAGGAACAACCGCTCAACCACAAAATCTAACTGAAAATTCACTTGGACGTGATGAAGACCCGAAATTTTCATTTGATGGAAGTAAAATAATATTCAAACGAAATGGAATTTTAACCGAAATGGATACTTCAGGAAATAACTTGAGGAATTTTGTAGTACCCAATACCGAAGCATCTATGCCGTATTATAGTTCTGACGGAAATAGTATTATATATTCAGGAAGCGAACCCAATAATTCTACAGCCGATATTATCAAATATTCAATAACAGATGGTACCACACAATCATTAGCTGCTATAATAAATATCAATGAATATTACCCAATTGTCATTGATGCAAATTCATATTTATTTTCAAAATCAACAAGTAGTGACCAAGTTTATTTAGGGTATTTTGACGGAACACTTTCGCAAAAACTACCTTTCAATGAATCCGATTCCGATTTTTCTGATGCATACCCAGTTAACAGCCACACGGTATTACTATCAAGTACACGCAATGGAGGAAAAGGAGAATACGATTTGTATTTAGCAGATATGATTACAGGTAAAAAATGGTCCTTATCCATTTACAATAGCTATAT
>CAIJFC010000219.1 GCA_903819815.1 uncultured Bacteroidota bacterium | reverse complement strand
GTTTTTATTGCTAAAACTCTCGCAACTCCTCCTTCATTATTTACATTGGGAACTAGGTAAAGTAATTTCATTATTTGGTCTTCAAAAATTCATTATAATCACGAATATAGTCTGATTCTTCAAATACATCCGAAGCTAAAACTAAACAGACCGCACCGGAAGAAAAGTTTTCTAATTCGCGCCAAATGCCTGTTGGAATATGCAAACCAATATTTGGTTTATTCAATAAATAACTTTTCTTTTCCTTACCATCATTGATCAAAACTTCAAAACTACCACTTAAAGCTATTAAAATTTCATGTTGATTAACGTGGGAATGACCACCTCGAAAAGCGGTGCTTGGAACATCAAATAAATAGTAAACCCTTTTTAATTCAAAAGGTAAAATATCATTTTGAACAAAGGCTAAATTTCCACGTAAATCTTCAACCGTAGGAATTTGAATAAGTTGAACATCATTTATTTTAGTCATAATTTATTTAATTTAATTGCATTAATTCCATCCATTTTTGACCTATTCGATCTATTGAAAAATGGTGGCAACTTGGTAACGCATTTTCCTTACAAAAAGTATACAATTCATTGTCGTCAATGAATAAATTCATAGCATCTGTTAGTTTTTCTATATTCTGATTTTCAACTAACAAGCCGTTATTTTTATTTAAAATCATTTCACTTGGACCCGATAAACAATCAAAAGAAATAACTGGGGTTCCACAAGCAAATGCTTCCAAAATTACATTGGGCATACCTTCGTTTAAACTACTTAAAACAAAGAACTTAGCGCTTCTAAGATACGCATAAGGATTTTTCTTGAAACCTAAAAAATGTACTTTATCTTCAATGTTATTTTGCTTTGCCAATAGTAAATAATCTTTCATTTTTATTCCATCTCCTAGTAAAACCAAATGAATATTTTGGTTTGGTAAATTCGAATTCGAATAAGAAATAATCAATTTATCTAATTGTTTTACATCAGTTTCCATTTGGCCAACTCCAATAATATATTCAAAATTTATTTCAATAGATTCATTGAACTTTGAATTGATTTCTTCAATATTTATTGGATTATAAATAGTTTGAACATTGGATAATTGGTGTTTATTCTCAATCAATTCTTTAGTTTTATTGGTAATAGTAACCATTTTGAAGGAATCACTATGGGTAAATCGAGTTAAAAACGACCAATTTGACATGTAGTGATCAATCAAGTAGCTGTGAACAGTATAAATAGTTTTCGATTTATATAAAAATTTGGCAATAAGTAATTCTTGTAGTGGTTTATTGCGAAAACGGAAATCAATAATAAAATCAAAATTGTTTTCATTCAAATAATTCTTAAGAAAAGAAAATCGTCTAAACTTGTTTAAAAAATCATTTGACTTGTTTTTTAATTTACCTAAGTTTATTAATTTACCTGAAAAATTGTAGGAAACTTCATCTGTAACAATAATATTATGGACTTCAATTCCTTGTTTTTCAAAAAAAACCGACAAATTTGCCATAACTCTTTCGGCACCACCGATTCCTAATCGGTAACCTATTAAAGCAATTTTAGTTTTTTTGTTAGGTATTATCATCAACGTTTTCTTATTTTCGTATCAAATATAACTCTTTTAAAAAAATATGCAAGAAAATCCACTTGTAACGATAATTTGCTTGGCTTTCAATCACGAAAAATTTGTGGTTGAGACTTTAAATTCTGTTACAGAACAAAATTATCAACCAATTGAACTTATTATTGTGGATGATTGCAGTACTGATAATACTAAATTTGTAATTGATAATTGGCTTTTGTCACATCCAAAAGTACAATTTATTGCCAATGAAATTAATATTGGTAATACAAAAGCATTTAATAACGCTTTAAAATTTGCCAAAGGCGAATACATAATTGATTTAGCTGCAGATGATTTATTACTGCCGAATGGAATTCAAATACAAGTAGATGCATTTCAGAAAAGCAAATTTAAAAATATAGGCGTTGTTTATGGAAATGCTGAAATAATTAATGAAAATGGCAGTTTTAATTCTTTTTATTTTCCTGTCGATGCAAATGGAAAAGTTATAACTAATAGAAAAACTGGCGACATTTATTCTTCTGTTTTGTCAAGTGGCGATAGTATTTGTTCTGTTTCAGCATTGATTAAAAAAGAGGTTTTTGACTTTCTTGGCGGTTACGATGAAACACTTGGATATGAAGATTTAGATTCTTGGATAAGAGCTTCTCGCGTTTATGAATTTGATTTTATTGATGAAGTTTTAGTTAAAAAAAGAACAGTTTCGAACTCTTTAGGTACAAATTTTCATAAGAAAAATAACAGAATTAATATTTCAACTTATAAAATTTTAAAAAAGGCATTGCAATTAAACCGATCAAAAACAGAAGACTTAGCACTTCAAAAAAGAATTAATCATGAGATTATTCATTCTTACAAAATCAGAAGTTTGAATTTATTATTTAAAAATATTTGCCTTCGATTGGCCATTTCATGGAGGAAGAAATTTAAGAACTATTCGAATTAATCCCTATTTTTTCTGATATATTTATTAAGTGGGGTTTCAATGTAACGGTAAAGTACTATTGAAATTAAATTTAAAGAAAGTAACACAAACCACTGATTATTAGAAATTTTATTCAAAATAGTAACGAAAATACCCAGATGAATTAGATAGAAAATATAGGAGCTTTTACCTAATAATTGTAGCGTTTTCGAACTGAAAAAATCAGAAATAAAAGTCTTTTCTTTTATTAAACCTAAGAACAATGGAGCAATTCCAAAAATAGGAAGTAGTATAGTATTTATGACCTTTCCGGTTGAAGTGTCTACTCCAAAACCGCCTTCTACCTTTAGGGCAACAAGAAGACAAAGACTCAGAATACTACCTACAAAACCGATGTAAGTAAATCCTTTAAAATTTGGCGTGTATTTTCTTATAAATAATGCTAATGCTATACCTACAAAAAATTCAGTAATTCTTCCAAAGAAAGTAAAGTCCAACATGAAATTTATTGATTTCATAAATCCATTACAATCAATTCCACTAAAATAAGAAACTAATAATAGACCTAAACCAATAAAAAACATCGGAATTAGAACCAGAAAAAATCTATTTTTATTAATCAAAATAAAGAAGATAGGAGCTGTAAAATAGAAAACTTCTTCCACAGTTAAAGACCAACCCTGTGCGATTCCAGTAAATATAAGGTTGTCTGAAAATCCTTTTAGAAAAGTAATATTGTAAAAATAATTCTGCAAATCGATCCAGCCATTCTGAGAATAAACAATAGCAAAAAAGACAAATGTAAGTGTGGTTAAAATAAAATACATTGGATAAATCCTAGCTATACGTTTTAATAGATAATTTTTAAAATTGAAATTGGGTTCGTCATAATATCGGTTACAGATTAAAAAGCCACTTAAAACAAAGAAAATCGTAACTCCAATATGAAATTCACTAAAAAAATCATGTGTATATTTTCCAAAAACCTCAATAGAAAATGGATTGTAATGGTGAATATAAACCATAAATG
>CAIJFC010000218.1 GCA_903819815.1 uncultured Bacteroidota bacterium | reverse complement strand
TTTGGGGCACACATTACTCTTCCAGGTATTGATGCTACACAATTAAACAGTTTAGCAGGCCAAACTAAAAACGGTATTGGTTCAATTCTTGACATGTTTACAGGTGGTGCATTTTCAAAAGCTTCCATCTTTGCATTGGGAATTATGCCTTATATTTCGGCCTCTATTGTAGTTCAATTAATGGGAATCGCTGTTCCCTATTTACAAAAATTGCAAAGTGATGGTGAAAGCGGAAGAAAGAAAATTAACCAAATTACACGTTGGTTAACAATTGCGATTACATTAGTTCAAGGTCCTGGTTATATATACAACCTATACAGAACTTTACCAAAAGCAGCTTTCCTGTTAGGGTCTGATTCAATTGCATTCCTTTTCTCTTCAGTTATCATTTTAGTTACAGGTACAATTTTTGCCATGTGGTTAGGAGAAAAAATTACTGATAAAGGAATTGGAAACGGTATATCGCTATTAATTATGGTAGGTATATTGGCAAGATTGCCTCAAGCATTTGTTCAAGAATTTTCAACTAGAGTAACAAATAATAATGGAGGTCCAATGTTATTGGTAATCGAAATAATCGTTTGGTTATTAGTTATTATTTCTTGTGTATTGTTAGTAATGGCAGTAAGAAAAATTCCAGTACAGTACGCTAGAAGAACGGTATCAGGAGATTTCGAACAAGATATGATGGGAGGAAATAGACAATGGATTCCATTAAAGTTGAATGCATCTGGTGTAATGCCAATTATATTTGCACAAGCGATAATGTTTATTCCAGCTGCATTAGCAGGATTGTCTAAATCAGAAGTTTCATCCTCTATTGCAGGTGAATTTAGTAATATGTTCGGTTTTTGGTATAATTTATTGTTTGCAACTTTAATTGTTGTATTCACTTTTTTCTATACCGCAATCACCGTTCCGACTAACAAAATGGCAGATGACTTAAAAAGAAGTGGTGGTTTTATTCCAGGTTTTAAACCAGGAGAAGAAACAGCAAACTTTTTAGATAAAGTGATGTCTTTAATAACATTTCCAGGTTCTTTATTTCTTGCTTTAATAGCTGTGTTCCCAGCAATTGTTGTAAGCGTATTGGATGTTCAACAATCTTGGGCAATGTTCTTTGGAGGTACCTCACTTATAATTATGGTTGGTGTAGCAATTGATACAATTCAACAAATCAATTCCTATTTGCTTAATAAGCATTATGACGGTTTGATGAAAAGTGGAAAAAATAGAAAAGCGGTAGCTTAATTTATGGCAAAACAATCAGCAATAGAACAAGACGGATCAATCATTGAAGCATTATCAAATGCGATGTTCCGTGTAGAATTAGAAAATGGACACATTGTAATTGCTCATATTTCTGGAAAAATGCGAATGCATTATATCAAATTATTACCTGGTGATAAAGTGAAACTAGAAATGAGTCCTTACGATCTGTCAAAAGCAAGAATTACTTATAGATATTAATAAAGGCTAATCAATGAAAGTTAGAGCATCAGTTAAAAAGAGAAGTCCCGAGTGCGTTATCGTGCGAAGAAAAGGGAGATTGTACGTAATTAACAAAAAGAATCCTAGATTTAAACAAAGACAAGGATAGTTATGGCAAGAATAGCAGGGGTAGATATCCCAAAAAACAAGAGAGGTGTTATAGCACTTACCTACATCTTCGGATTAGGAAAAAGTAGAGCAATTGAGATTTTAGATAAAGCTCAAGTTAGCCAAGATAAAAAAGTTCAAGATTGGAATGACGCTGAGATCGGAGCAATTCGTGAAGCAGTATCATACTATAAAATTGAAGGTGAACTTCGTTCTGAGGTATCTTTACACATCAAACGTTTGATGGATATTGGTTGCTACAGAGGAATTCGTCATAGATCGGGTCTTCCATTAAGAGGACAAAGAACTAAAAACAATTCTAGAACTAGAA
>CAIJFC010000217.1 GCA_903819815.1 uncultured Bacteroidota bacterium | reverse complement strand
CACGTTTTAAACTAAGATCAGTTATAAATATAAAAAAAAATCGAATTTGATTCCTTTCAAATTCGATTTTTTATTTGTGCTTGTATCAATTATTTTATAGCAATCATAGAAATTTCAACGTTTACATTTCTAGGTAATTTGGCTACTTGAACGGTTTCTCTAGCAGGTGCAAATGCTTCCTCAAAATAACTTCCGTAAACAGTATTTATTCTCGCGAAATCATTCATATCTGAAATGAAAATGGTACTTTTTACTACATTGGAGAAATCCATATCTGCCGCTTCAAGAACTGCTTTCATGTTTTCCATTACTTGTGAAGTTTCTATTTCAATAGTATCCAAAACTAATTCCATAGATACAGGATCTAAAGCAATTTGTCCAGAAGTATAAAGCATATTATCAACTAAAACAGCTTGATTATAAGGTCCAATTGGCGCAGGAGCTTTATCGGTGTAAATTATTGTTTTCATATTATCTTAATTGTTTATCTGGAACCGTTCTTTTTTCCCATTTAATGTCGCTAAGAACACTCGATTTTATCCCGATAAAGAAACCCCAAAAGGCATTGTCACCAAACGGAAGCCAGTTAAAATCCATTCTCCAGCTCAATAAATCTCTTTCAAATCGGAGTTGGGTGTACGTTACTCCTTTTTGAACAAAATCGTAACCTGAGGATGCTCCAACTCTCCATTTTGAGGTCAATTCAAAATTTGAAGACAAGCTCAGGGTATTACCAATAATTTTATTTTCTCTATTATTATTGCTATAGGTAAGAGAATAGGCCATGGTTAAATTCCAAGGTATTTTCGATTTAAAGAACTCAGTTACTTTATTATCATTGCTATCCTTGTCATTAAACTGACTTTCTCTTCTGTCGCTGAAATCGGTATTGGTTCCGTATAAATCATCTGGGCGTCCACCATTTCGTTCCCCTTGCTTATTTTTATTGTCTTTATCATCACCATCTGTACTTGCTAACGAGTAATTTAATGTAATATTGGAACTTGTCATTCGAAATAAACTTCCTCCATTATTCAAATTAAAAGTATTTATTCTTCTTCCCGAATTATCAATCGCATAAGGATCTAGAGTTGTTGCAAAATTAATATTCATTTTATTATTAAATAATGTTGTTCCGCCGCTTATTCTTAAAGGTGTCCATTTTAGTGAATCGGAAGTTGCGTTATAATCGGTGTGAAGATTTAAATTATTCAATAACATTATTTTCTTGGGTTCTGTTTTTGTTTCATCTTGATCTCTAACTTTTGCTTCGAAAGTGTTACTTAAATCAAAACTCACCACTTTAGATCTACTATTCCCTGGCGCTCCATAAATCCCTTTTTCAAATCGAGTATATTCTTTCATGATAGTTCCACTTCCATCGGCAGCATAGGTATCATAATATTTTTCAAAACTTGGAGCATAACTAAATGCAACAGTAGGTCTCATGACGTGTCTGATGGATTGAATGCGTTTCTTTGAACCAAAATTAAAAGTACCATAAATAGTAGTTCCAACACTTGAACTAAAATTATAAGTTCTAAAAGCGTCAAATCCATTCACGTTTGTTTCAACTACAGAATTTTGTTGACTGTCAAATTTTCTATTAATTGTTTTTAAATACCAAACTTCACTATAATTTACAGATGCTGAGGCACTAAAGTATTTAAATATTTTAAAATTAGTACTCAATGGAATGGTATGTTGAATTCCCGAATTGGCGTCTCTAAACATCTGGGGTTTAAAAAATAAAGAGTCTTTTGTTTCTATTCTATTGTCTCCAATTACAGAATATTGAAAGTTAATATTCTTAAACAATCCCTTTTTTTCTCCCTCTTTAGGTGCAAAAGGAAAAATACGATCTACACTAACTTGAAGCGAAGGTAGCGTCATATTAATTGTTTGCGTTTGAGTATTTTGAGAGTGTGTAGCAGTTAATGACATATTTACTTGTGGAACACTATTAAATGTTTTTGAATATGAAATAGAGGAACTTAAGGTATTATTTAAACTTCCATTATTATTAATTTGATTAATAGATTGTTGGAAATAGGTGCTACTTCCCATATTTACAGATGCTGAAAACCTCGAATTTGGATTTGATTTTTGATCTTTTGTATGTGACCACTGAATGTTATAAATATTACTTTTTGAATAATCAGGGTATCCACGCTCACTGGTGATTAAATTTTCAAAACGAATATTAATATTTCCTCTAAATTTATACCTTTTAGCATAACTTGATTCCGTCCTTAAAGCATAACTACCATTAGTATAATAATCTCCTAATATTGCCAAATCATAATTATCGCTTAAAGCAAAATAATAACCACCGTTTTGTAATGAAAAACCCCTTTGGCGAGTATCATTAAAAGTAGGCATAATAATCCCTGACTGACTCGTTTCGGTCATCGGAAAAAAGGCAAATGGAAGCCCAATTGGAGTTGGAACATTAGCAATAACCATATGGGTCAACCCAATAACTACTTTTTTACCCGGTACAAATTTTACTTTGCTAGTTTGAAAATAGTATTCTGGATTTTCAATATCTTTTGAGGTTGTAAATCGCGCCCTTTTCATGAAATAAACGGAGTCGTTTTCTCTTTTAGTTATTTCGGCTTTAATTTTAAATTCATTTTGCTCTGTTCTAGAATTCCAAACTAACGCTTTTTTAGTTTTAAAATTAAATCGAATAGAATCGGGTTCGATAACATTAGCACCTTGTTTGAAAACAGGAAGTTGAGTATAATTTCCTGTCGAATCTTTTATACGACCCGCATAAATTTCATTTTTTTCATAATCCAATACAATAATTCCCGATTTTAACTCAATATCTTGATAAAACAACTCTGCCTTATCATATAATGTCATTTGTTTTTTTTTCTGGTTTATTTTTTCATAACCAACAGCGGTTCTCTTAATTTTTGCTTCTAGGAGTGGCTTTTTTGGTTTAATGGAATCTTTTTTTATAGTATCGGTTTTAATATTAACCTCTTTTACGTTAATCTTTGTGATTTCAGACTCTTCTTTAGCCTTGATTTCTATAGGTTTTTTTGGTAATTCTTGGGAATATGATTTATTAGAACCTATTGTTAGGAAAAATGCTAATAAAACGATATTAAATAAGTTTGTATACAAAGGTTTAAATGCTATTTTTGTAAAATCAAGGTTTAGTTTTTCAATTTTCAAAACTACACATAAATTTTCGTCAAAAATAATCAATTAATAAATTTATAACCCTAAGGATATAATAAAATTAACTTAATATGTTTATGTATATAAAAAATAAAATAAAATTCTTATCATTAATTTGCTTCCTTTCTCTAGCTATTTCAGGAAATTGTCAAAGTAAAAATTTCAAAGTTACTTTAGATGCGGGTCATGGTGGTCATGATTTTGGTGCAGTTTACACTGGTCACGTAGAAAAGAATATCGCATTAGCTATAGTTTTAAAAGTGGGAAAATTATTGGAAGACCAACCTAATTTTGATGTTAATTATACTAGACAAACAGATGTTTTCATTGGACTTGTGGAACGTGCAAATATTGCCAACAGGGTAGATGCAAATATTTTTGTTTCAATACATTGTAATGCTAATAAAAACACTGTTGCAGATGGAACGGAAACCTATGTTATGGGAATGACCAAAAATGCTTCGAGTTTAGCTGTCGCAAAAAATGAGAACGAAGTGGTAACATTAGAAAAGGATTATAAACAAAAATATAATGGTTATGATCCAAGTTCGCCTGAAACTTTAATAGGTTTGACATTAATGCAAGAAGATTTTCTAAATAATAGTATCTCTTTGGCAGCAAAAATTGAAGATCAGTTTAAAGTTATAGGTAAAAAAATTAGAGGTGGAGGAGTGAAACAAGCTCCCTATATGGTTCTTCATAAAGCCTATATGCCTAGAGTTTTGATTGAAACTGGTTTTGTTTCTAATCCAGTTGAGGGTGCTATTTTAGATTCTGAAGAGGGGCAAAACAAAATTGCAAATGCTATAGCAGAAGCTATAATTAGTTATAAAAAAGAGTATTTTGGAAATGGTGATGGTTATGCCGAAGAAGATCGACCTTCAAAAAAAATAGTTGAAAAACCAACCACAGATACAGCTACTCCTCCAAAAAAAGAAGCTGTAAAAGAGGAAGTAGAGGTTAAAAAGGACAACAAAAAAGACAAACAGAAAGAATTGGATAATGAATCAGGAATTCAATTTAAAATTCAGATTGGAGCTAGTAAAAAGAAAATGGATTTAGTCCCAAAAAATTTTAAAGGCTTAAAAAATATTGAAATGGATGATTCGAGTTCTATGATTAAATATTTTTATGGAAAAACTTCTGATTATGAAGAAGCCAAGAAATTTTTAGACGAGACTAAATCAAAAGGATATGATTCTGCTTTTATAATTGCTCTTAAAAACGGAAAATTAATTCCGTTGAAAGATGCCGTTAAATAATTCTATTTAACCAAAGTTTTATTTTAAATTTGTATAAAATATCTGAAATTGAAAATTACTAAAGAAATAAAAGCCGGTATATTAGTTATTGCATCCATTTCCTTATTTATCTGGGGCTATAGTTATTTAAAAGGCAAAGACATATTAAACGATTACAAAACTTTTTTTGTAAAATATGATAATGTGGAAGGATTAGCTTCAACAGCTCCAATTACTATTAATGGACTTGTTGTGGGTCAAGTTTCTGGAATTAAACTCCAACCCAACGGGGAAATTTTAGTCCAACTACAAATTAAAAATGATTTCCCTTTTTCTAAATCCAGTGTGGTTGCTATTTATGAACCCGGATTGATAGCTGGAAAACAACTCCAAATTATTCCTAATTTTAAAGATAACAGTGTAGCAGTAAGCGGGGACACTTTAACTAGTTCTGTAAAAAAAGGATTGACTGATTTAGTCAGTGATAAATTGGCTCCGTTGCAACAAAAAATCGAAAAGATGATTGTAAACGCTGATTTGTTGTTAACTAATTTAAATGAAGTATTAGATACAAAATCTAAAGAAAATTTAAAAAACAGCATTTCTAATCTTAGCAAAACTATTGAAGGAATAAATTCAGTTGTAGATAATACCAATTCAATTTTATTAAATAATAAAGGCAATATTGACAAAACACTAACCAACTTAAATAAAGTTTCTACTGATTTTTCTAAAATTTCAGATTCTTTATCCAAAGCCAATATCACTAAAGTGGTTACTAATCTAGAAAAAACACTTTCCAACGTTGATAAAATTATGAATGATGTGCAATCAGGGAAAGGTTCCTTAGGTAAAATGGTAAAGGACGATGCATTATACAACAATCTAGAAAAAACCTCAAAAGAATTGGAATTGTTATTACAAGATTTAAGGTTAAACCCTACCAGATATGTTAATGTTTCATTATTTGGAAAGAAAAACAAACCTTATAAAGCCCCAACCGACTCCATTAAAAACACTAAAAACTAAATCTTTATGGGATTAGTAAATTTGTTATTTGCAATTATTTTAATTTTAGGATTCGGTTTTTTTACTATTAACATTAGAAAAATAATCAGGAATATAAAATTAGGGCAAGAGGTAAATCGTTCGGATAATCCTTCGTTGAGATGGAAAAATATGGCAATGATTGCTCTTGGTCAATCTAAAATGGTAAAAAAACCAATTGCTGGAGTTCTTCATATTATCGTTTATGTTGGCTTTATAATTATCAATATTGAATTACTTGAAATAATAATTGACGGACTATTTGGAACCCATAGAATTTTTTCAGGTCTTGGTTCTACTTATAATTTTCTTATTGGTTCGTTTGAAATATTGGCTTTTCTCGTGCTAGTTGCCGTGGTTATTTTCTACATTAGAAGAAATAGTATTAAGCTCAACCGTTTTATTCATAACGATTTAAAAGGTTGGCCAAAAAGCGATGCCAATTACATTTTGTATTTTGAAATTGTATTAATGTCATTGTTCTTATTAATGAATGCAGCCGATTTACATTTGCAAAATGTTGTTGGAGGTTTTGATCATTATAGTAAGGCTGGTTCATTTCCAATTTCACAATTCCTTTTACCCATTTTCGATGGACTTTCAGTACACTCTGTTTTCCTATTAGAAAGAACTTTTTGGTGGTTACATATTATAGGTATATTAATATTCTTAAATTACTTGTATTTTTCAAAACACCTTCATATTTTATTGGCTTTTCCAAATACTTATTTTGCCAATTTAAATCCTGCCGGTAAATTTGATAATTTAGAATCGGTAACTAAGGAAGTCAAATTAATGATGGATCCTAATGCCAATCCATTTGCGGCAGCTCCAGTTGACGAAAGTGCAGCCCCTTCAAAATTTGGCGCAAGCGATGTTCAAGATTTAAATTGGGTACAATTGTTAAATGCCTATACCTGTACCGAATGCGGAAGATGTACCTCTGTTTGTCCAGCAAATCAAACAGGTAAAAAATTGTCGCCAAGAAAAATCATGATGGACACTAGGGATCGTTTAGTGGAAGTAGGAAAAAATATCGATAAAAATAAAGGCGTTTTCATTCCTGATAACGTGACTTTATTAAACAATTACATTTCAACTGAAGAAATTTGGGCATGTACATCTTGTAATGCTTGCGTTGAAGAATGTCCAGTAAATATTAACCCATTGTCAATAATCATGGACATGCGTAGGTATTTAGTTATGGAACAAAGTGCTGCACCAATGCCTTTAAATAGCATGATGAGTAATATTGAAAATAATGGGGCTCCATGGCAATACAACCAACAAGACCGATTGAATTGGAAGGAAGAATAACACAACAAATTAAATAACAACACCACAACAACAACAAAATGAGTTTAGAAGAATTAGACAAGAAATTAGTATCCGCTTCAGAAAATGGACAAACTATAAGCCCAATATTAGCAGAGGGAGTAAAAAATTATCTAATAGATATCGATGGCACTATTTGCGATGACATTCCAAATGAAGAGCCAGAAAGAATGTTAACCGCAGAACTTTACCCAGATGCATTAATTACATTAAATAAATGGTACGATGAAGGTCACATCATTTGCTTTTTTACATCAAGAACAGAAGAACATAGAAATTATACTGAAATATGGTTAAAACAACATGGGTTTAAATACCATGGAATGGTAATGGGAAAACCACGTGGAGGAAACTATCACTGGATTGATAATCATTTGGTTAAAGCTACAAGATACAGAGGAAAATTCACTGATTTAGTAGACAAAGAAGTTACCATTCAGGTTTTTGATGACGAACATCACGAATAAAAACAGTACCTCTTTATAGTTGTCATAAATAAAATAGAATATGTCAGAAAATTTAGTAGTCCCAACAATGGCAGAAATGCTGGCACAAGGAAAACAGCCCGAAGTACTATTTTGGGTCGGTTGTTCCGGTAGTTTTGACGATCGTGCTAAGAAAATTACAAAAGCATTCGTTAAGATTTTAAATAAATCTAATGTATCCTTTGCTGTTCTTGGTACTGAAGAAAGCTGTTCTGGCGATCCTGCTAAACGTGCTGGAAATGAATTTCTTTTTCAAATGCAAGCCATGATGAACATTGAAGTTCTAAATACCTATGAAGCTAAGAAAATAGTAACTGCTTGCCCTCATTGTTTCAATACTTTAAAAAATGAATATCCTGAATTAGGCGGAAAATACGAAGTTGTTCATCATACTGAATTTTTAAAATCGCTCTTAGATGATGGTCGTTTAACTATTGAAGGCGGTCAATTTAATGGTAAGAAAATTACATTTCATGACCCATGTTATTTAGGAAGAGCCAATTCAATTTACGAAGCACCTAGAGATTTAATAAATAAATTGGATGCTGAATTGGTTGAAATGAAACGCTCAAAGGCGAATGGATTGTGCTGTGGTGCTGGTGGTGCTCAAATGTTTAAAGATGCTGAAGCTGGAAATAAAGAAGTAAATATCGAAAGAACGGAAGATGCATTGAATACCAATCCAGATATAATTGCAACAGGTTGTCCGTTTTGTAATACCATGTTAACAGACGGAATTAAGAATAAAGAAAAAGAAGGCGAAGTCAAAGTGATGGATATAGCCGAATTAATTGCTAACGCTCAAGACTTATAAAAAAATAACATGTATATTCCATTTGAAAATTTACCTGAAGAATCTAAAATTTGGATCTATCAATCCAATAGAAAATTTTCTGATGAAGAAATGGCTGAAATTGAAGTTGGTTTAAAAGATTTCGTTGAAAATTGGGCTGCTCACGGAACCGGATTGGAAGCATCCTACCAATTGAAATACAATCGTTTTATTATCCTTGCGGTCAATCAAGAAATTCAAATGGCTACCGGTTGTTCCATAGATTCTTCGGTTCAATTTATTCAAGATTTGGAACAAAAATACAGTGTGGATTTATTAGACAAAATGAATGTTACCTTTAAATTAGGGGAGCATGTGGCTCATAAAACCCTGATAGATTTCAAAAAAATGGCCAAAGACAAAGCGGTTACTGAAAATACTATAGTCTTTAATAATCTGATTAATAATATCGCAGAATATAATGAATCATGGGAAGTCCCGGCTATGGATAGTTGGCACAGTCGCTTTTTTTAATAGTATTTAATTAATGAAATCAATTCGATTCCGTCATATAGTCTCTTTATCATTAATAGCATTTGTGATTTCATGTTCTTCAAAAAAACATGTTAATTCCAATTATGCTGTTGATAATGATTTTGAATCCGAATTGCAAATAGACAGAAAACACACTAAAAATCCATTCTTTGAAGAATCTGATAAGGAATCAAAATGGGTAGATAGTATTTACAATCAAATGACATTTGATGAAAAAGTAGGTCAACTTTTTATGGTAGCTGCTTATTCCAATAAAGATTCAATTCACGTAAATTCTATTGATAAATTAATTAAGGAATCGAAAATTGGGGGTTTAATTTTCTTTCAAGGCGGACCGGTTCGTCAAGCCAATTTAACCAATAGATACCAATCTAAATCGAAGTTGCCATTATTTATTGGTATTGATGCCGAATGGGGTTTAAATATGCGATTAGATTCTACCTACAGATACCCTTGGAACATGACTTTGGGAGCAATTCGAGATACCAAATTAATTGAAAAAGTAGGTGTTAATATGGGTTTAGAAAGCAAAAGATTGGGAATCCATTTTAACTTTGCTCCAGTTTTAGATATCAATACCAATCCCAAAAATCCTATTATTGGTTTCCGATCTTTTGGTGAAAACAAGGAAAATGTAACTCAAAGTGCCTTAGCATTAATGAAAGGTTTTCAAAGTCAGGGCGTTTTCTCAACAGGGAAACATTTTCCGGGACATGGAGATACTGAAACCGATTCCCACTTGTCTTTACCCAATGTATCCTTTTCCAAAGAGAGAATTAACGAAGTGGAGTTTTATCCTTATAAAAAATTATTTCGGGAAGGTTTAGCTTCTGTTATGGTCGCTCATTTGAGTGTTCCAAGCCTGGAACCTAGAGTAAATTATCCAACTTCTATATCCTATAATGTAGTTACCAATATATTACAAAATCAATTGGGTTTTGAAGGATTGGTTTTTACAGATGCCTTAAATATGAAAGGGGCTAGTAATTATAAAAAAGCTGGTGGGGTAGCTTTAGCGCCTGGAGATATTGATTTAGAAGCTTTTTTAGCAGGTAATGATGTTTTGCTTTTTTCTGAAAATGTACCTGCTGCCGTTGAAAAGATTCGAAATTCATATCAAAACGGACTAATTTCAGAACACAGACTTTCTAGATCCGTTAAAAAAATTCTTAAATACAAGTATTTCTCTGGTCTTAATAATTATAAACCTATAGTTAAAGACAACTTAATTAGTGATATTTATCCTAGTTCGAATGATGCTTTGCAATATCAATTGTATGAAAATGCAATTACAGTTGTTAAAAATAAAAATAATTGTTTACCTATAAAATCATTAGAAAACAATAAAATTGCTTACGTAAAATTAGGAGATGATAACAACAGCGTTTTTGTTTCAACATTAAAAAAATATACCGAAATTACAGAGGTTTCCAGTGATAATATCGATAGTTTAAATGTTAAATTAAGTAATTACAATACTGTAATTGTTGGTTTTCACAAATCAGATAAAGCTTGGAAAAAACAAGATTTTACCGATACAGAATTATTTTGGTTACAAGAAATTGCTAAAAAAAACAAGGTTATTTTAGATGTATTTACCAAACCGTATTCTTTATTACCAATAGTAAATTTTGATGAAATTGAATCTGTGGTAGTCTCTTATCAAAATGGTGATATTTCACAAGAAGTTTCAGCAGAATTACTATTTGGAGCTATTGAAGCAAAAGGTAAGTTACCAGTATCAATAGGTGAAAATTTTAAAGTTAATGAAGGTTTGTCTACCGAAAAGTTAAACAGATTGGGTTTTTCTACCCCAGAAAATGTGGGAATGAATCCGCAAATTTTATCTAAAATCGATGCTTTGGCAAATAAAGCTATAGATAATAAAATGACCCCAGGATTACAAATTCTTGTTGCCAAAAACGGTAAAGTTATTTATCAAAAAGCGTTTGGGTATCACACTTACGATAATTTACAAAAAGTGGTAAATACTGATCTTTATGATATCGCTTCATTAACAAAAATAATATCCACACTTCCCAATGTAATGCAATTGTACGACCATAAAAAAGTCAATCTAGATTCTAAATTAGGGGATATGTTGCCACTGTTTAAAAATTCTGATAAAGCGAACATTCCTTTTAAAGATTTGCTTTCCCACTATGCTGGTTTTCAAGCTTGGATTCCGTTTTACAAATCGACATTGGATAGCTCAAAAATACCATTAGCTAAATATTATAGCAAAACAAGCAACGATCAATTTTCTAAAAAAGTGGCTGACAGTCTATATATGAGAAATGATTATCACGATACCATTATGAAAATAATTGTTAATAGTAAGTTGTCATTGAAAAAAGAATACAAATACAGTGATTTTACCTTCATTATTTTGAAAGATTATTTGGAAAAAATAACTGGTAAAAAATTAGAGGAATTAAGCGCTGTGAATTTTTATAATTCGCTCGGAATGAACAATACCTTATACAATCCATTAAATAAATTTGATAAAAGTCAAATTCCTCCAACAGAAATCGATACCTATTTTAGGCATCAACAAATTCAAGGTTATGTACACGACATGGCAGCAGCTATGGAAGGAGGAGTAGGAGGTCACGCTGGAATATTCTCGAATTCTATGGATGTTGCTAAAATGATGCAAATGTATTTGCAAAAAGGAAATTATGGTGAGGTTTCCTACTTTTCCTCTAAAACTTTTGACGATTTTAATACGTGTTATTTTTGCAGGCAAGGAAATAGGAGAGGGCTAGGTTTTGATAAACCCCAACTATCAGGTGCAGGACCAACTTGTGGTTGCGCACCAATGATTAGCTTCGGACATACCGGTTTTACCGGAACTATTGCTTGGACAGATCCCAAAAATGAATTAGTATATGTGTTTTTATCCAATAGAACATTCCCAGAAAGTACTGTCAATAAATTATCCAAAGAGAATATTCGGGAAGATATTCAAAAGGTGATTTATGAGTCCATCCTTAAATAATTTTATTTATTTAACGAAAGTTTAATTATTCTCAATCCAATTTTTGTTACTTTCGTTACCTTAAATTATTACAATGAAAATAGCTATAGTTTGTTATCCTACATTTGGTGGAAGTGGCGTAGTTGCTACTGAATTAGGATTGGAGTTAGCAAGACGAGGTCATGAAATTCATTTTATTACCTACAGTCAGCCTGTTCGATTAGAGCTATTAAATGCCAATGTTCATTATCACGAAGTAAACGTTCCAGAATACCCATTATTTCATTATCAACCCTATGAATTGGCTTTGTCAAGCAAATTAGTTGATATGGTAAAGCTTCACCAAATTGATTTATTACACGTTCATTATGCCATTCCTCATGCTTATGCGGGATATATGGCTAAACAAATGTTGAAATCTGAAGGAATTAAAATTCCAATGGTAACTACCCTTCACGGAACTGATATTACACTAGTTGGAAACCATCCTTTTTATAAAACAGCAGTTACTTTTAGTATTAATAAATCAGATGTAGTTACTTCAGTATCTCAAAATTTAAAAGAAGAAACCTATTCTTTATTTGATATTAAAAAAGACATTCACGTTATTCCAAATTTTATCGAATTAGATAAAATTAAAATTGATTCTACTATTGCCTGTCATCGTTCGGTTATGGCAAATGAAAATGAGAAAATTATTACTCACATAAGTAATTTCAGAAAGGTGAAACGCATTCCTGATGTGATTGATATATTTTATAAAATCCAACAAAAAATACCTTCTAAGTTGATGATGGTTGGCGATGGTCCAGAAAAAGAAGTCGCTGAAAATTTGTGTTGTAAACTAGGAATTTCCGATAAAGTTATCTTTTTTGGTAACAGCAATGAAATAGATAAAATACTAAGTTTTACTGATTTGTTTCTTCTACCGTCTGAAACTGAAAGTTTTGGACTTGCTGCTTTAGAAGCAATGGCTTGGGGAGTTCCAGTGATTTCAAGTAATACTGGGGGACTTCCTGAAGTAAATTTTGATGGAATTTCAGGTTATCTAAGTGATGTAGGAAATACAGAAGAAATGGCTGAAAATGCCATTAAGATTCTAGAAAATGAGGCTACCTTATTGGAATTTAAATTCAATGCAATTAAAACTGCTAAACAATTTGATATAAAAAATATTGTAACTTTATATGAAAATTTATATAAAAAAGTAGTACTAAATAAATAGGTAAAAATAGATTAGAATTTATATCGAATACCTAAGGCAATATCTGTTCCAAAACTATTCTCAAAATAACCATTTCCACCAATTTCAGGTCTTAAATCTAAAGAAGCTTGCAAGGGAAAGTCAAAATTATATTCTATACCTATGTCGCCTGCAGCAAAAATAAAAGTGCCGCTACTCCCATTAATATTTGAATTTGAATACGTTCCTAATCCACCTCCAACGCCAGCATACCAATTAAATCCTTGTTCCAGAGGCCAAACCCATTGATACAATCCGTTTAATTTCATTGCACTCACATTATTGCTAGTTCTCCATCCCAAATTAAATTCTGCTCTATTTTCAGAATTTAACTTCATTTGATAAGAAATTTCAGTTCCAAATCCTTTGTTAGATCCTAATCGAAGACCAATTGTGTTATCTGAAATGTCTTGAGCTGACATTGAGTAAATTCCAAATATAAATAATGAACAAACAAATAGATTTTTCATAAGTGATGAATTAGTTTACTATAAGAACGCAATACTTTGAAAGCTATTGTGAATTATAAATTAATTTAATTACTTACATCATAAGTTTGCAAAAACTCTTCTTGAGTTTGACTTCCACTTGATGGCAACGGTAGTGTTATTCCCGTAGGAAGGCTATTTAAGCGGTAGTTAATGTTTGTATTGGTGTAAACATTTCCAATAGTTTTTGAGTAATATTGATACGAAGTTACTACATCTTGGGGATCTAAAATACTTACAACAACTGGAAAAGGTATTCCTGCAACCGTTAAACTTGTTGTGATTTTAGCATTTAAAACCGTCTTTATTTTTTTTACATCAGTATAAACACGACCGTTCGAAGTAAAAGTTGGTAATGATTCTATGTTCGTTGATTTTAATGTATAATTAATAACTAACGGGTAATTTGCAACGGTTTGATTTATAACTCCCGAAACACTACCTAAATCTTGGTTATTTGTTGCATTTTCTTGAAAAATAACATAGTCACTTAGTGATAAATTAATTGGCAATCCAGCGCCAAAATCGAAACCTATAGAACCAGTTAATAATAATCGGTAACCATCAATTCGGACAGCATTTTTATTCATTGAATTAGAAAAGAAACCAATAGGCGCATTTCTAGTTTTAAACTTTTTATAAACTTTAGTATTTATTGTGGTGTCATTCGAAATGTATAAAGAATCTGTTTGAGTAACCGCATTGGTTACAACTCTATATTTCCAATAATTTCTTAGTGCTAATGGGAAATAATTTGTTTGTGATGAAGAATCGGATCCATTACTTGAATCTGATGAACATGAAAAAAGTAAGGATAAAATTGCAAACGATAATATAAGTTTAATTTTCATAATAAGGGATATATGATTATATAATAGGCTAATGTATAAAAAATTTCTTTAATTATTAAAAATTAATATTTTAGGTTTCAAATTATATAACTTATATTTGTTAAAAATCGAATAGAAATGTCTGGAAATACCTTCGGAAAACTCTTTAAATTAATAACATTCGGCGAATCTCATGGAGAAGCCTTGGGCGGAATTATTGAAGGTTGTCCTTCTGGAATTGAATTGGATTTCGATGCTATTAAACTTGAAATGGCACGTCGCAAACCAGGTCAATCAGCAATTGTAACCCAAAGAAAAGAAGAGGATGATGTTCAATTTTTATCTGGAATATTTGAAGGTAAAACAACTGGTACTTCTATTGGATTTTTAATCCCAAATACCAATCAAAAATCAGATGATTATTCTGATATTAAAAATACCTACCGACCAAGTCACGCCGATTATGTTTATGAAAAAAAATATGGAATTCGAGATTATCGTGGTGGCGGTCGAAGTTCAGCTCGAGAAACCGCAAGTAGAGTAGTAGCTGGTGCTATTGCTAAACAAATCATCACAACTATTAAAATAAACGCCTTTGTATCATCCGTAGGAGATATTTATTTAAATAAACCCTATCAAGATTTAGATTTCTCCAAAATAGATTCCAATCCTGTTCGATGCCCAGATCCAGAAACTGCAACAAAAATGGAGAAGTTAATTAGAGTAGTAAAAAAAGAGGGGGATACCATTGGCGGAACAATAACTTGTGTTTTACAAAATGTTCCAATTGGTTTAGGCGAACCCGTTTTCGACAAATTGCATGCCGATTTAGGTAAAGCAATGTTATCAATCAATGCTGTTAAAGGGTTTGAATATGGAAGTGGTTTTTGTGGTTCCCAAATGAAAGGTAGCGAACATAATGATTTATACCATTCTGACGGATCAACCAAAACAAATTTATCTGGTGGAATTCAAGGCGGTATATCTAATGGTATGGACATCTATTTTAGAGTTGCTTTCAAGCCTGTAGCTACTTTAATTCAGAAACAAGAAGTGTTAGACAATCAAGGAAATATTCTTGGATTACAAGGAAAAGGGCGGCACGATCCTTGTGTTTTGCCTCGCGCAGTTCCAATCGTAGAAGCTATGGCAGCTCTAGTTTTAGCTGATTTCTATTTGTTAAATAAAATATACCAATAATTCAATTAAATAAAATTAAATTAAATTAAATGCAAGAAACATCTAAACAATCCCTGAAAAATAATTTGACTTTCCAAATTCTAATCGCCATGTTATTGGGAGGGATTCTAGGAATAATTATCCACAATAATCTTACCGAAGAAGGTGCCAAAGAATTCAGCGGATATATCAAACTATTAGCAACTGTATTTATTCGTTTGGTTCAAATGATTATTTCCCCGCTAGTATTTTCAACATTAGTCGTTGGAATTGCAAAATTGGGAGATATTAAAGCCGTTGGAAGAATTGGTGGTAAAGCAATGGGTTGGTTTTTTACCGCTTCCTTTATTTCATTATTAATAGGAATGTTTTGGGTAAATGTTTTGAAACCAGGTGAAGGATTGAATTTATCGAATATTGATGTAACCACTGCAAGCGAAGTTACCGAGAAAACTCAAGCATTTTCAGCTCAAAATTTCATCGAACACATTATTCCAAAAAGTATTGTGGAGGCAATGGCAACAAATGAAATCCTACAAATTGTAATTTTCTCTATCTTTTTTGGATTGGCTGCAGCCGCAATTGGAGACCATTCAAAACCCGTTGTAAATGCCTTGGATAAATTATCGCACATCGTTTTAAAAATGGTGAATTATGTAATGAAATTTGCACCAATTGGAGTTTTTGGAGCCATTGCAGGAGTTTTTGCAATTCGAGATTTCAACGAATTAGTGTTGACTTACGCCAAATTTTTCGGGTCCTTTTTAGTCGGAATTTCAACACTTTGGTTCATTTTGGTTTTGGTAGGATACCTTTTTTTGAAATCCAGCATGAATATTTTACTAAAAAGAATCGTAAGCCCAATAATAATTGCCTTTAGCACCACAAGTTCCGAAGCGGTTTTTCCAAAACTGACCGAAGAATTAGAACGTTTTGGAGTTAAAGATAGGATTGTTTCTTTTATGCTCCCGCTTGGATATTCCTTTAACCTTGATGGAAGTATGATGTACATGACTTTCGCCAGTATTTTTATTGCTCAAGCTTACGGAATTCACTTGGATTTACCTACGCAGTTTACCATGCTTTTTGTATTAATGCTTACCAGTAAAGGAATAGCTGGAGTTCCACGAGCCAGTTTAGTAGTGGTTGCCGCTACTTGCGGGATGTTTAATATTCCAATTGAAGGAATTGCTTTAATCCTTCCAATCGATCATTTTTGTGATATGTTCAGAAGTGGAACTAATGTATTGGGTAACGCTTTAGCTACTTCTGTAGTTGGTAAATGGGAAAAAGAATAATATTTTTTTTTTGTGACTCTTTGTTTAAGTTTTTTTTTATATTTGTTTAATCTTTAACAATTTAAACACTTATTTATGAAAAAACTTTTACTATTTTTCGTTTTAATAACGACTCCTACTTTATTTGCTCAAGCAGTAAATTCTGAAAATTTCAATTCTATTGCTACAGGTAATATAGGTACTGATATTACAGGTGCATCTGCAGGTGCAGGTGGTTTTTATACTTATGCATCTAATGGTACAGCTCCTACAACAGCTACAAATGCTGGTGCTGCAAATTTTCAAATTGTTACTAATGACGCTACTCATGCTAAAGTACTTCAAATCATTGGTACTAATGGAGACAAAGGAAGTAGATATGTTTGGTTAGGTGGATTGCCAACTTCTTGGGGTGCAAGAACTGCTGGTAATGAAATCCTTGAATTTGAATATGAATTTTTCACTGGTGCTGGTGGTGGAAGTAATAACCTTGCAGGTGTAAGTATTTATGATGCTCCTGGAACTAAAGTTTTAGGTGGTTTTTCTTTTAATACTAATACTTTAGCTCTCTCAGGTGTTGCATATTATTCAGCTACTACAGGTACAGGAAATTATATTTTTTACTTAGGTGCAACTGCAGGTACAAATTTAATTTTAACTGCTAATACTTGGGTTAGAGTTGGAGTTAGCTTCAACAAAACTACAGGAAGAGTTACATGGAAAGGACCTGGATTAAATGGTTATGTAACTGGTGCTGCTGCAGCAACTGATCCAGATGAAATTGACTTTACTTCAACAAGTGGAACTACAACTGTTGCTCCAATTGTTACAAATACTTCTGCAGCTACTATTTTAATTGATAATTTTGTAACAAGAATTTCTGCAACTGATACTTTATTACAAAATGATACTTTTGATTTAGCAACAACAAACTTCTCTGTTTCTCCAAATCCAGCGAATGACTTTATTACTGTTTCTAATTCAGAAAATATTTTTGTAAACGCAATTTCTATTACAGATTTAAATGGAAGAGTAGTGAAACAAAATTCTTTTTCAAATTTATCTAATGTTCAAGTTAATGTTTCTGATTTATCTTCAGGTGTTTACATGTTAAACATTTCTTCTGATAAAGGTTCAGTGACTAAAAAAATTATTAAAAACTAATTCAATTAGTTTCAAAATAAAAACTCCTCAAGCAATTGAGGAGTTTTTTTATTCTAAAAATTTAGATTTAATTTCTTCTTTAGGTAGTAAGCAACTATCTTTTTTGCCATACCATAAATAGCGATTTCTAGCAATATAATCATATATTAGGTTCCGCAATCCGTTTGGAATTAACTTAAAGACAGTTCCAAAATGAAAAAATCCACCCAAATTTTTAGCGATTTCTAAAGCTGCCGCAGATTTATAATTATAGGCAATTCCAGGTTCGTACAAAATAACACTATCAATATTTTTGATATCCAATCCAATGTGTTTTACAATTGCTAAACCCAAGTCGGATTGCAAGGCTACAAATCGAAATATATCTTTGGTGTCGTATTTAATAACAAACTTTACGGAGGCTTCGCACAAATTACAAACGCCATCAAACAGAATAATCTTTTTGCCTTTTGGAAAATCAAGCATAATTTTAATTTTACTATTTATCCTTATTATTTATTAGTTTCTACAAATTCTAATGCTTCTAAACTTACCGTTGAAGTAAAAACACCATAGTTAACCACCGCTTTATTTTTTTCGATTTTATCAATGGTTCCAACTGCTTTTCCATCAAACATTCTCACTTTATCTCCAACTTTAAGTATTGGTTTTGGTTTTTCAACAACCAAATTGACTTTTAGTTTTTTTTCTTTTTTAGCAGCTCGAATTTCTTCCACCTTAACCGTAACTTCCTGAATTACTTCCTTTTTTTTCTCAATAGAAGCTTTTACTTCTTTGGCTGTGATTTTTATTCGTTTAGAATTTTCAATTTCTATGATTTTCATAAACTCGGAAACCAATTCTTTTTTGTTTTTTGTATTGAAATATTTTCCTGCTAAATCATCAATTTTTTGACCAATGTAAATGACCTTCTGATTGCTATCATACAATTCTTGATAGCTTTCTAATTTCTGTTTGATTTTGACATTGATAGTTTCCATTTTCTTACCTTCTTCCCGCGCTTTCGATTCTTCTTCTTTTAAAGTTTGAGAAGTTTTCTCCATTTTCGAACGCTCTTTTTGAAGTGTAGCAATCGTTTTATCAAAGCGAACTTTTCCGCCTTCAATTTTCTTTTTTGCCCTGTTTATTAATCCAAAAGGAATTCCATTTTTCTGAGCAACTTCAAAGGTAAAGGAACTTCCCGCTTGCCCTAAGGCTAATTTATACATGGGCTCTAACGTTTTTTCATCGAATAACATATTGGCATTCATCGCAAAAGGCAATTCGTTTGCTAACATTTTTAAATTGGAATAATGCGTTGTAATAATTCCAAATGCTTCTCGGTGGTAAAATTCTTCCAAAAATATCTCGGCTAATGCACCACCCAAATCTGGATCGGAACCTGTTCCAAATTCATCAATTAAAAATAAGGTTTTATTGTTGCACTTTTTCAAGAAATAATTCATATTCTTCAAGCGATAACTGTAGGTGCTCAAATGATTTTCTATGGATTGATTGTCACCAATATCTGTCAGAATCCTATCAAATAGAAAAGTTTCGCTTCTTTCATGAACGGGAATTAACATACCAGATTGTAACATTAATTGCAACAATCCAACTGTTTTTAAGGAAATTGTTTTTCCTCCCGCATTGGGACCAGAAATTACAATAATTCGATTTTCGGTATCTAATTCAATAGTTTGCGGATGTGTAATTTGATTGCTTTCTTTGTTGTTTAAATATAAAATAGGATGGAAGGCCTCTTTAAAATACAACCTTTTTTCATTGGTGATAGTTGGTAAAATTCCATTAATCCGATTGGCATATTTTGCTTTTGCAGCAATTACATCAATGTCACTCAAAAAATCTTGGTATTGAATTATTAGAGGTAAAAATGGTCGAATCGTATTGGTTAAATACTTTAAAATCCGAGTGATTTCTTCTTTTTCTTCATATTCTAAATTACTCAACTCACGAGAATAATTTAAGGTCGCTTCTGGCTCTATATAAGCAATGCTTCCTGTTTTTGAACTTCCAAGAATAGAACCTTTAACTTTTCTGCGATACATCGATAAAACTGCTAAAACCCTACGATTTTGAACAAAACTTTCTTTAATATCGTCTAAATAACCCAACGAATTGTATTGCGTCATTGCCATACCAAAACTCTGATTGACTTTTCCACGTACCGTATTCATATTGCGTCGAATATTCAACAAATCAACAGAGGCATTGTCTTTTATTTCCCCGTATTTATCCACCACATCGTCCACCATCGCTATAATATCTTTGGTGTATTCTACTTGAATTGCGCGTTTATTTAGATAGGGATAATAGTCGTTAAATTTCTTGAAATAAAGCAATAAAACATTTACGGATGCTGAAATATTGGCAATTTTTCGAAAGCTTCCCACTTCCAAAAAACTATCTTCAATGGCCAAAAATTTAATTTCATGATTAATGGTTTCAAACCCGTGATTGGGAATCGCATTGTTATTTTGAAATGAAGAAACGTATTCCGAAGTTTGCAATAGCGCATCCATCAATTCCTCTTTTTCATTAAAAGGTTTGATTTCTAATGCTTTTTGTTTTCCAATATCAGTATTACAAATTGAAGAAATAGTTTCTAAAACTGTAGGAAATTGAAGGTCTTGAAGTGTTTTTTCGTTAATGTTAATCATTATTTATTAGAAAATTTAACATTGCAAAAATACATAATTACCAGTCAATTACTATTGGATTTATAAAGTTTTAATGTTTGTTGAAGCAATTAAATTTGACAAATTAACAATCTGATTTTGTATATTTGATTTTTAATAATTATATGGAAATCAATTTAAATTCTAAATGGAAATCATTATTGAATTGGGAAATAAACCAACCTTATTTCATTGAATTAATGAATTCTGTTGAAGATGAATATTCAAAAAGTACTTGCTTTCCACCCAAAGAGTTGATTTTCTCCGCTTTCGATTATTGTAGTTTTGATAATTTAAAAGTAGTAATTATTGGACAAGATCCTTATCATGGGGAAGGGGAAGCAAACGGACTTTGTTTTTCTGTGAATGATTCAGTAAAAATACCACCATCATTAAAAAATATTTTCAGAGAAATAAATTTAGATTTTGATGCATTGTTAATGCCAACATCAGGTAATTTAGAACGATGGGCAAAACAAGGAGTTTTGTTATTAAATGCTGCTTTAACGGTACAAAAAGACAAACCAAATAGTCACAAACATTTGAATTGGAATCAATTTACAGACGCTGTAATCCAACTCATTTCAGACAAAAAAGAAAATGTAGTTTTTTTACTTTGGGGAAATTTTGCTCAAAAGAAAGGAACCAAGATAGATAGAAATAAACACCTCGTTTTAGAATCTGGACATCCTTCTCCAATGAGTGCCAATAAAGGAAAATGGTTTGGAAATAAGCATTTTAGTCAAACTAATTACTACTTAAAATTGAATAGAATTGAAGGAATTATTTGGTAATTTTTGTAAAAACAATAAACTACACTTATTTATTGAAGGGTTTGTTTGGATTTTCTAATTCATACCAATTACAAAGTAAATCTTCATAGAAAAATTGTCCGTTTTGTTTCATTCCAATTTTTTGTAAAATAGTATTTGACCCTAAATTTTCTATATGTGCTAAAGCATAAATAATTGGAATTTTCATTTCATTAAAACCATATTTTAACCAAGCACTTGCGGCTTCTATTGCATATCCTTTTCTCCAATGTTTTTCCTGTAATCGATAGCCTAAATCGTAAAAATTTACATGATTATTTTCTGGCTCAGTAATAAACTTAATTCCCGCCCAACCAATCACTTCTTCAGTTTCCTTTAAAACAACTGCAAACCGCCCGATTCCGTTTGAAATGTATTGCTTTTGAATTTTATCAATATATTGGTAAACTTCATCAATTGAAGTTACAAAATGATTTCCTAAATACTGATGAACATTTGGATTATTATCCATTTCAAACAAAGATTGAGCGTCTTCAAGTTGTATTTTACGAAGTAACAATCTATCCGTTTCTAGAATTAGGTCCATTTTGGGTTTATTTGTTTTAAATGATAATAAAAATGTTCAAAATAATCTTCAATTAGAAATTGTAAATCGGCTATTTTCCCATCTGGTAATACCAATTTAAATTCTAAAGATTCAGTTGATTGTTGTTTGATAATATGTAAAATATGAAAATTTAAATGCAACCACAACTCATATAATTCTCGATTGTTTTTAAGTTGATACCCATTGTATAGTACTAGTTTATCTGGACTGTATGGTCTTATTTGATATGGTTTTTCAAAAGTATGGATCTCTGTTAAACGTTGAATATTATTTATTACGGAATCTATTAAATGCCCTAAAATTTCTTTTTTTGACCATTGTTTAACAGATAGTTTTTTTTCAAAATCAACAATAGTATTAACTGAATATAATATTTTTAATCGATTTAAAAACATTTCAAATTCTATTACTTTTTCTCTCATTTTATTTTAAAATTGGATATTACTATTCGATAACCATCAGGATCTAAAATCATTTTACCATTTTCATTCCAATACGGATTTTTTGCTTCAATGAAATTAATTTTATGAGCATTTAAATTATCTAGGATTTGGTTAAATTCTGATTTAGTATTCGGATAAAAAACTAAGAGATCCTCTTCGCAAAATTTTAAAGTAATATTTTCTTTAGATTTTGTGAACTCTAAATGCCAATTTTCATTTGTCTTTCCGATAAAAACGCCATCATATTCGTTATGATTTTCAAAATTTCCAATTAATTTAAGTCCTAATATATTGGTATAAAAGAACTTTATTTTTTCTAAATCATTCGTGTGTCTAGCAAATCTAAATTTCATATTCTATTACTTCGTCAATTTCTCTAAAGTATATTTAATCAATTCATCCACTGCGTTGTATGGATCTTCGCTAAAAGTTCCATTAGCACGATTGGCAATAATGGCATTTAATGACAAAGCGTTATGCCCCATAAGTTTTGAAAGCCCATAAATAGCCGCCGTTTCCATTTCTAAATTGGTAATTCTATTTCCTTCAAATTGGAAGTTATCCATTTTAGAATTTAAATAAGTATCCTGAATATTCAATCGTAAAACACGTCCTTGCGGACCATAAAATCCTCCAGCAGTAGCAGTTATTCCTTTGTGGAATTTATCACTATCTATAATTTTCTCTAGTTTTTCAGAGCAAGAAATTACATAAGGTCTTCCTTTTCGAAAATCCCAATTGGTATGATTGATGAACGACTCTTCCATTTTGGAATTTGAAATATCCTCAATTAAATAGGAGCGAAGCATGTTGTCTAAACCTAATCCGTAAGTTGACATTACAAAACTATCCACCGGAATATCAGCTTGTAAAGAGCCTGAAGTTCCTATTCTAATGATGTTTAGAGAAGATAATTCTGATTTTGGTTTTCTGGTCTTTAAATCGATATTGACCAAAGCATCCAATTCATTCATGACAATATCTATATTATCAGGGCCTATTCCAGTTGAAATTACTGATATTTTTTTCCCGTTTAAGGTACCTGTATGGGTTTTAAATTCTCTTTTTTGGAATGAAAATTCAATGGTATCAAATTGGCTAGAAATTTTCTCTACTCTATTTTGATCTCCTACAAAAATAATATCGTGGGCAATGTGTTCCGGTTTAAGGTTTAAATGGTAAACACTTCCGTCTGGATTTAGAATTAATTCGGATACTTGTATCATAATTTTGTTTGATGTTTAAGGTTTAAAGTTGTTAAAAAAACATTGTATCAACCGCCTACACGTTTAACTTTAAACCCTTTTTCTTTGAGAATAGTCATTATTTTATCGCGATAATCTCCTTGAATTATAATGGAATCATCTTTAAAACTTCCGCCAACGCTTAATTTTGTTTTTAATTCTTTAGCCAATATTTTAAAGTCATCGTCTGATCCATTATAGCCTTCAATAATGGTTGTAGGTTTCCCATTTCTTTTTTCAAACTTACAAATCATTGGCTCCTCTTGAATCCAAAGTTCTTTATTTTCAATCTCTTTTTCTTCTTCAGGTAACGGAATATGATCTGGAAATAGATTTTTTAATTGGTCTTGTAAGTCCATAATAAACTACATTTTAAAAATAAAGTACGAATT
>CAIJFC010000216.1 GCA_903819815.1 uncultured Bacteroidota bacterium | reverse complement strand
CAAATCACGCTTCATTATCATAAAAGCACCCACTAGAATAGCCACTTTACCAGTTTCATTTTCAGACAAATGTTGTGCATAATATCGATTGAAAAGTCTCCAATTTGGAAATAATTTATAGAGACCGAAAATTTTGGTTAAGGCAACAAAAGGAGTTGGAATACCCCGCTTACTTTCTGGTAAAAAATTACCTGTGCCGTCTATCAATTTGCACCCAACTATTCCAAGATTTTCTTGCTTTTCTGCAAATGCAAGAATTTTTTCAAAGGTATCTGATGCAACTACAGTATCTGGATTCAATATACAAATGTAATCGCCATTGGCAACAGCCACACCAATGTTATTGCCTTTTGGAAATCCTAGATTAGAATTATTTATAATGAGTTTTACGTTTGGAAAACGCATTTTAATCATTTCGCAACTATCATCTGAGGAATTATTATCGACAACAATAATTTCGCTATCAATGTTGGTAAGCGCCTCTTGAACACTGGCAACGCATTGCTCTAAAAAGAAGCGAACATTATAATTAAGGATGATTACGGACAGTTGCATAAATAGATTTTAAAGCAGCTTAATTAGGTCTGAAGGATTTTTTTGATTGTTCCAAAAAACAAGTAATTCGATTGTTTTATCACTTTCAATAACTTTATAATATAACGTTGTTTGCTTTGAAATCACTACTTTATAAATTGATTTTATTGGTTGTCCGATGAAAGGATTTTGTACAATTCGACTTAAATTTTCATCGACTAAAAAGGCAAATTTATCAACCTCTTTTTGATTCCATTTACTTAAAATAAAAATCATTTCTTGTGAAAATGTAATTTCGGCTAAGGATTTCCAATAAATTTTGAACATCCTTATTTAAAATTATACTTTGCTTTCATTTCAGCCCATACTTCTTCGTGTGACCGACCCAATCCTTGTTCCGATTCTTTAAGTGCTTTTTCTAATAATTGAACTAATATTGGATGCATTTCTTCCTCATTATCGATAGAAAAATCAGTCCCTTTTTCATAATCAGTAGTTGGCTCTTGAGCTAAATCAAAATTAATTTTGTTTGGTTTTTTTTTAGGAGCGTCCATATAACAATTTTTTTACAAACAAATATAGTGATTTAATAAGGAATTAAAAAATACAAAAGGCATTTCTCAATTAGCCCCGATAGAAGGGAAAATCCTGTAATAGTGCTAGACAAAAGCAATATTGCAGATTGGAATGATAGCGGGATTATAATTAACTAATATTAACTATCCATTCGCTCCAAATAAAAGATTGCTTGTTGGCTTTCAAAGCCTTACTTTTGCAAAAAAAATACACTTGTGAATTATTTATCTGTTGAAAATATCTCTAAATCTTTTGGGGAAAGAACGCTTTTTGAAAATATCTCTTTTGGTATTAATAAAGACCAAAAAATTGCATTTATTGCCAAAAATGGTTCTGGGAAAACCACTATTATGAATATCATAAATGGTTTTGACGAACCTGACACTGGTCAAGTGGTGCTTAGAAAGAGCATTAGAATGGCATTTTTATCGCAAGACAATAAATTGCAAGAAGAATTGACCATAGAAGAGAGCATTTTCGCCTCTGATAATGAGAGTTTAAAGGTGATTGAAGCTTATGAAAAGGCACTAGAAAATCCTGAAGACGAGGAGGCGTATCAAAAAGCATTTGACGGAATGGACCAACATAATGCTTGGGATTTTGAAACCCAATACAAGCAAATATTGTTCAAATTGAAGTTGGAGGACTTTAAATTAAAAGTCAAAAATCTTTCAGGTGGACAGAAAAAAAGGTTGTCGTTAGCGATTATTTTAATCAATCGTCCTGACTTATTAATTCTTGACGAGCCTACCAATCACTTGGACTTAGAGATGATCGAATGGTTAGAAAGTTATTTTGCTAAAGAAAATATTACGTTGTTTATGGTTACGCACGACCGTTTCTTTTTAGAGCGCGTTTGTAATGAAATCATAGAATTGGACAACGGAAAAATATACCAATACAAAGGGAATTATTCTTATTATTTAGAGAAAAAAGAAGAGCGAATTGCATCGGAAAATTCGAGTGTGGACAAGGCGCAAAACTTGTTTGTAAAAGAATTGGAATGGATGCGTCGCCAGCCAAAAGCGAGAACTACCAAATCGAAATCGCGTCAGGATGATTTTTATGTCATTAAAGAGAAAGCGCAAAGTCGCCGTCGGGAAAATGTGGTAGAATTGGAAATTAATATGGAACGTATGGGAAGCAAAATTATTGAGCTTCACAAAATTTCTAAAAAATTCAAGGATCACGTAATTTTGGATAATTTCAATTTTGA
This sequence comes from uncultured Bacteroidota bacterium, assembly GCA_903819815.1. Lineage (GTDB taxonomy): Bacteria > Bacteroidota > Bacteroidia > Flavobacteriales > Flavobacteriaceae > Flavobacterium. Next base: position 4,575 of record CAIJFC010000216.1, on the reverse strand, counting down.
TTTTCAACGAGGGGAACGCATAGGAATTATTGGTAAAAATGGAACTGGTAAATCTACTTTTTTGAACTTGCTGACTGGAACACTTCCTCTGGATAGTGGAAAAGTGGTTGTGGGTGAAACAATAAAAATTGGGTATTACACGCAAAGTGGTATCAATCCAAAACCGGCACAACGTGTGATTGATGTGATTAAGGAATATGGCGAATACATTCCGTTGACGAAAGGAAAAATTATTTCTGCTTCGCAATTATTGGAGCGGTTTTTATTTGATAGCAAAAAACAATACGACTACGTTGAAAAATTAAGTGGTGGCGAACTGAAACGTTTGTATTTATGTACGGTTTTAATTCAGAATCCCAACTTTTTAATTCTTGATGAGCCAACGAACGATTTGGATATTGTGACGTTGAATGTTTTGGAAAGCTTCCTTTTGGATTATCCCGGTTGCTTGTTGGTGGTTTCTCACGACCGATATTTTATGGATAAAATCGTGGATAATTTATTTGTTTTCAGAGGTCAAGGGGAGATAGAAAATTTCCCAGGCAATTACTCCGATTTTAGAGCATATGAAGACAGTGTAGATGTAGCTCAAAAAGAAGATAACAAAACGGAGAAGAAAGATTGGAAACAAAACAATCCAAGTGGAAATTTGACTTTCAACGAGCAGAAAGAATTTCAAAAAATAGAGAGAGAAATTAAAGATTTAGAACTAGATAAAGCCAAAATTGAGGAATTATTCTCAGATGGAAAAGTGGATGAAAATGATATTGAGAAAAAGGCAAATGAATTGAAAAATATCATCAATAAAATAGAAACAAAAGAGGAACGATGGTTTGAACTTTCTAGTAAAATGGAAGGGTAATTTTTTAATGTTTCACGAAAATTTACAAATAGAAAACACTAAGATTCACTGCGTTTTAGTTTTAATTCTTTGTGTAACTTTGTGACAAACTTTGAGCGACTTTGTGATACAACTTGTAAAATCTTATTTAAAATTTCTATGGTATTCCAAAAACGAACATGGAGTTCATTCGCCATTTGTTTTTTTATTGGTTACCAAATGCTTTTATGACAAAACAGACTTTAAACCTTATTCTACAAAATTAGAAACCAAGACTAAAAAAGGAAAATTTTTAAACCGATTGTTTCATTATTTCCAGTTTGAAAAAGGGATTTATATTTCGGAAAATAAAAAAAATGAAACTTTAAAAGTTGATTTTATTTATATAGATTCGACTTATTTAAATGATCAAAATATTGAATTAGAGTCGATTATTGCTTTTGCGAATAATGAAACTTGTATTATTTTCGAAAATCCACATAATTCCAAAGTAACTGAAAAACATTGGAAATCAGTTGTTGCAAGTTCTAATTTTAATGTTACAATTGATATCTTTTCATTTGGACTAGCATTTATTCGAAAGGAACAAGTTAAGGAACATTTTACCATTCGAGTTTAAAATGAAAACGTTAAAAAAAGAGAAGTAATTAGGAAATCGATACTTCCTTTTTGTACTTTTAATGCCTAAAATAAAATTACATAAACTAACACCTATTGAATTCCAAATAAAAATGGCAAATCCACTCATTAAAATTACGAATATTAAAAGAGATTTTGTTCTGGGCAACGAAATTGTATACGTTCTAAAAGGAATTGATTTAGAAATAAATAAAGGAGAATATGTTGCTTTAATGGGGCCTTCAGGTTCAGGGAAATCTACTTTGATGAATCTTTTAGGATGTTTGGACACACCAACTTCTGGAAGTTATATTTTGAATGGAAAAGACGTTAGTAAAATGCACGATGATGAACTAGCTGAAATTCGTAATAAGGAAATTGGTTTTGTATTTCAAACATTCAATCTTTTACCGCGAACAACCGCTTTAGACAATGTCGCTTTACCAATGGTTTATGCTGGATATTCAAAATCCGAGCGTATTATTCGAGCGGAAGAAGTTTTGAAACAAGTTGGTTTAGCGGATAGAATGGACCACCAACCCAACCAACTTTCCGGGGGACAACGCCAGCGTGTTGCTGTTGCGAGAGCATTGGTAAACAAACCATCCATAATTCTTGCGGATGAACCAACAGGTAATTTAGATAGTAAAACATCCGAAGAAATCATGAAATTATTTGGTGACATCCATAAATTAGGAAATACAGTAATTGTTGTTACTCACGAGGAAGAAGTGGCTGCTTACGCGCACCGAGTGATCCGTTTACGTGATGGATTAATTGAAAGCGACACCAATAACAAAAACTAAAATCGTTAAAATGAAGATTTATACTAAAACAGGAGATACAGGGACTACAGCACTTTTTGGGGGTACAAGAGTTCCGAAAGACCATATTAGAATAGAGAGCTACGGAACTGTTGACGAATTGAATTCACATATAGGTTTACTTCGCGATCAAGAAATGGATTCTCATTATAAAGAAGTTTTGATCGAAGTTCAAGATCGTTTATTTACTGTTGGGGCAATTCTAGCAACACCGCCTGAAAAAGCAGTTAAAAAAAATGGTGAATTAAGATTGAAAAATCTGGGAATCATAGAAAGCGATATTGAATTTTTAGAAAAAGAAATTGACACCATGGAAGAATTACTTCCGTCAATGACTCATTTTATTTTACCTGGAGGACATACAACAGTGTCATATTGTCACATTGCAAGATGTGTTTGCCGTCGTGCCGAACGATTAGCAGTACATTTAGACCATAATGAACCGGTAGATGAAAACACAATTAAGTACTTAAACCGTCTTTCTGACTACCTTTTTGTGTTGGCACGGAAGTTGAGTTATGACTTAAAAGCTGCCGAAGTTAAATGGATACCAAGAAAGTAATTTCTGAAAAAAAATTATTTAATTAAAATATTGATAATCAATTGATTATAATCAATATTCAAGCAAGATTAATCACGTTCTTAACTATTTTGTAAAATAAATGGAATTTTACTTGACTTTTTAAGTAAAAAAATTATTTTTGCATAAACTATAAATAAGTAAAAATGTATTGGACATTAGAATTAGCATCCTATTTAAGTGATGCGCCGTGGCCTGCGACCAAAGACGAACTTATTGACTACGCTATTAGAGCTGGTGCGCCACTTGAAGTAGTGGAGAACCTACAATCTATAGAGGATGAAGGAGAGATTTATGAATCAATGGAAGAAATTTGGCCTGATTATCCTACGGACGAAGATTATCTTTGGAACGAGGATGAATATTAAAAAAATATTAAAACCAATGAAAAGTCTCCAACGAGGCTTTTTTTTTGGTTAATTTGTAGACATATTATAAATTGAAATAGAAATCATATTATGAGTTTCATAAACAGCATATTAAAAGTCTTTGTAGGCGATAAATCTCAAAAAGATGTAAATGCATTACAAGGAAATATCACAAAAGTTAAATCATTTGAAAGTGCTTTAGAATCATTGTCACACGACGAATTGAGAGCTAAAACAACTTACTTTAAAGAGCTTATCAAACAAGCGCGATCTGATAAAGATTTAAAAATTGCTTCACTTCAAGCCGAAGTTGAAACTATTGAAGATATTGATAAAAGAGAAGATTTATATTTAGAAATCGATGCTTTAGAAAAAGAAGCCTACGATATTTCTGAAAAAACTTTGAATGATATTTTACCTGAAGCATTTGCGGTTATTAAAGAAACTGCAAAACGATTTAAAGAAAATACTTCTGTAAAAGTTACTGCTACTGCAAAAGACAGGGAACTTTCTTCAACAAAAACCTACATTACTTTGGAAGGTGACCATGCCGTTTGGGCAAATTCTTGGAGTGCTGCTGGAAAGCAAATCACTTGGGATATGGTTCACTATGATGTTCAGTTGATTGGTGGAATGGTACTTCACGGTGGAAAAGTCGCTGAGATGCAAACGGGTGAAGGAAAAACATTGGTGGCAACTTTACCACTATATTTAAATGCTTTAACTGGAAACGGAGTGCACTTAGTAACTGTAAATGATTATTTAGCAAAAAGAGATAGTACGTGGAAGGCACCTTTATTCGAATTCCATGGTTTGACAGTTGATTGTATCGACAACCACCAGCCGAATTCTGACGAAAGAAGAAAAGCCTACGAAGCCGATATCACTTATGGTACAAATAACGAATTTGGTTTTGATTATTTGAGAGATAATATGGCGCATTCTCCAGCAGAATTAGTTCAAAGAAAGCACAACTTTGCCATTGTAGATGAGGTCGATTCCGTTTTAATTGATGATGCAAGAACACCATTAATTATTTCAGGTCCAGTTCCTCAAGGAGACCGCCATGAGTTTAATGAGTTGAAACCAAAAATTGAAAATTTAGTAAACCTACAAAAACAATTGGCAAATGGTTTTTTAACGGAAGCAAAACGATTAATTAAGGAGGGAAACACTAAAGACGGTGGATTTAACCTATTGCGTTCTTACCGTAGTTTACCTAAAAACAAAGCTTTAATTAAGTTTTTGAGCGAGGAAGGCGTAAAACAAATACTTCAAAAAACTGAAAATGAATACATGCAAGACAACAATCGAAAAATGCACATCGTTGACGAAGCTTTGTAT
>CAIJFC010000215.1 GCA_903819815.1 uncultured Bacteroidota bacterium | reverse complement strand
TGAACAACCTCTGTTAAGCTTGTTTTAACAGAGATATTATCGGTCATCTTGCCTTTATAATCCTTAATTGTTTGACCCGAAAGCAATACCGGTGTTGCATGAGTCATTTGACCTAACTGGGTAATGAAACGATCTAATTTAAATACTTTAGAAGGGGAAGTTATATGACAAAATATATATTCAGGTTTCTTGATGACATTTAAAAAAGCAAGATCTTTCAAAGGAACATTTGCGCCTAAATAATGCACATAAACTCCTTGATGTTTTAATAAAAAATAGACGAGTAGCAATCCTATTTCATGATGTTCCCCCTCAGGCATAAATAAAATCACATTCCTATCTTGATTTAAAACAGCAGGCAGCTTCTCAATTCCTAAAATTAGTTTTTGTCTTAGTAAATTGGTTGCCAAATGCTCCTGGGCAGGATTTACATGATTGGTCATCCATAAAACACCTACCCTTTCTAAAAAAGGGAAAATAATTTCAATGATTGTTTTTTCAACCCCCTTTTGCCCAATATAAATATATAATTGTTTTTCAAAGGAACCCATATTTAAGGAAACCATTTCCTTCATTAACCCATTGATCACCCTTTCCTTTATAGCATCTATCTGATTCAATGAAAGAATTTTTTCTTCCATTTGTTCCGGGGTCATTTTATCAATATGAGAAATTTTAAACCCATATTTATTGAGCAAGGAAACGTTTAAAATAATTTTTAACTCCTCAGCATTATAGGTACGAATATTCGTATCCGTACGTGAGGGCTGTAAAAAATGATAGCGCTGTTCCCAAATACGAATGGTATGGGCTTTAATTCCCGAAACCTGTTCTAAATCCTTAATGGAGTAAGTTGACATATCAAATAAACAATGAATTTCAAAAATTGTTCATTGTTTATTGGAAAAAGTCGTTTTAAATAAGACAATGCAACTCCCAAAATTGAAAAAAAGTAATTCAGGCTCCTCTTTTATTAATCTGTAGCCCTACTTTTTTAGGTTCCTTAAATATTCTCCATAGCCACTTTTGGCATATTTATCTGCCAAAACCAATAATTGCGCCTTATCTATAAAGCCCATTCTAAAGGCAACCTCTTCAATACATCCTATTTTTTGACTTTGACGTTTCTCAATAACACGCACAAACTCACAAGCATCAGCTAAGGACTCAAAAGTGCCGGTATCCAACCAGGCAGTACCACGATTCATGATACCTACTTGTAATTTTTTACGTTCTAAATATACTTTATTGACATCTGTAATTTCATACTCACCTCTTGGAGATGCGGGAATATTTTGTGCGATTTCAACGACTTGATTATCATAAAAATACAAACCAGGCACTGCAAAATTTGACTTAGGCGCCTTTGGCTTTTCTTCTAATGATAAAGCATTATTATATTCATCAAATTCTACCACCCCATAACGCTCAGGATCATTTACTTCATAAGCAAAAACAGCGGCGCCATCCACATCATTAAATGATTGTACCAACTTACTAAAACCAGCGCCATAAAATATATTATCTCCTAATACTAATGCAACTTTATCCTTCCCAACAAAATCAGCACCAATAACAAAAGCTTGCGCCAACCCATTAGGGACCGCTTGTACTGCATAACTAAACTTACAACCGATCTCAGAACCGTCTCCCAATAACCTTTTAAATTGGTCATTGTCCTCGGGGGTTGTTATGATTAAAACCTCTTTAATACCTGCCAACATCAACACCGACAATGGATAATAAATCATTGGCTTATCATAGATGGG
>CAIJFC010000214.1 GCA_903819815.1 uncultured Bacteroidota bacterium | reverse complement strand
CATTTTATATCCAATAACAGTTAGCAATACGTTTGTAAAACCAGGAAGTGCTTTGCTTGCCAATTTTGGTTATACTAAAAAAGGAGTTGGTTTAGACATTACGCTTCGACGTATTGAAAACATGAATTTCTTATCAGAAAGAAACCCTGAAGTATTTTCTCCGGAACAAACCAGTTTGGCTTTTAATGATAGAATGATGAATTTTGTTCCAAGTTTAACCAAGCAACATCATTCTAATTTAGCAAATATTTATGTATTCCAAGCTCAAAAAAGCGTGAGTATTGTTTCTGATAACGGAATTGCTAAAGCGGGCGAAATTGGTGGGCAAATTGATTTTTTCTACGAATTTAAGAAAGGCTCCTCTCTTGGAGGAAAATATGGAACAAAAATTGCATTAAATGCATCCAATTGGTTTAACCTAAAAGGAGATTACACTTTATATCCTCCAGACTATAAAACAGATTTTTTTGGAACAGGCGAAAAATATTTTTCAGATTACAACCTTGAAATTTCAAAAAAATTCAACTCTAATTTACAGGGAAGTGTAGTATTTATTAATCAATATTATAATCACCAATTGATAGCTGCTTCATTGAATATTCAAGTAAATTCATTAATTATTGCTCCAGAAATATCCTATAAATTAACTCCAACAAAATCTGTGAAAGTTAGTGCAGAACATATGTGGGCTGATTCTGATAGAAAAAATTGGGCTGCTTTAATGGTCGAATACAATCATAATTTAAACTGGTCGTTTTTCGTTTCCGACATGTACAATTATGGATTTGATAAAAACTCTGATCTAATTGATGATGTTAGTGATCATTTTAAAATACATTTTTACAACTTAGGAACTGCTTACACCAAAGGAAGTTCAAGAATTGGTTTGAGTTATGGAAGACAACGCGGTGGTTTAGTTTGCGCTGGTGGTATTTGCCGATTTGTTCCTCCAAGCAGCGGAGTTACTTTAACTTTAACAAAATCTTTCTAATTGAAAATGTTTTCTTTAATTTTATTCTTTTACTAAGTAAATTCCGTCTTCCTTAATTTCGATAAGTTTCTCTCTGTATAGAGCGCCTATTGCTTTTTTAAACGTTTTTTTACTCATTTTCAAAACCGTTTTAATATCCTCAGGGTGAGAATTATCGGTCAATCTCAAAAATCCACGACTGGCTTTCAATTCCTCCAAGATTAAATCGGCATTGGGTTCAATACTTTGATAACCTTGTATTTGCAAAGCAACGTCTATTTTATTGTCGGGACGAATTGTTTTTATATAACCACGCATTCTGTCACCTGTTCGAATCGCATCATCATAAACCTCATCTTTATAGACCAAACCTTTGTGTTGTTCGTTGATGATAACATTGATTCCAATTTCGGTGATATGAGAAACAATTAGATCTACTTCTTCTCCTTTTTCAACTGTTAAATGATCGTTGTTCAAAAACTGATTTGTTTTGCTTGAAGCCACCAAGCGATTCGTTTTTTCATCCATATACAGGTAAACCAAATAGCGTTTTCCTTTTTCCATCGGGCGGGCTTGCTCTTTGAATGGAACGAGTATGTCTTTTTCCATTCCCCAATCCATGAAAGCACCAATTTGATTGACATAATTCACCCGTAAAAGTGCAAATTCATTTAAAAGAATGTACGGTTCGAGGGTGGTAGAAACTGGTCGTTCTTCATGGTCTAAATAAACAAAAACGGTTAATTCATCACCTATATCAAATTTATTTGGAACATATTTATTTGGTAAAAGAATATCGTTTATTCCTTCTGGGTCTTCAACTGGGTTACCTAAAAACAAACCAACTTTAGTATCTCTTAATATGGTTAGCCTATTGTATTTTCCTATTTCAATCATTATTCAACTTTTCTAAAGTGCAAAGGTACGAAATTGAATGTTTGCAATTGAAATTATACCAACTCTTTGAAAAACTGAAGTAGAACTTTATCGTTTTCACGAGTTGGGGTAAAAACTTCTAAAATAAAGGGCTTGTTATTATTAGAATACAGATTCTTTATTCCAACTTCTAAGCTAGGCTCATCACTTGCTATTGCATAATCAAAATCGTACATATTTGCTAGTTTTTCAGCCGTTAAACAATGTGAAGTTTCAAAAAAGGTATTGAAAACCGGAGTTTCATCATGTCCGGGTAAAATTCTAAAAATTCCACCCCCTCCGTTATTAATTAAAATAATCTTGAAGTTCTTAGGGATATAATTATTCCACAATCCATTAGAATCATATAAAAAACTAATATCGCCAGTAATTAAAATAGTTTCTTTTTTATTGGCTACAGCCGCTCCAATAGCTGTAGAAGTACTTCCGTCGATTCCGCTGGTGCCTCTATTACAAAACACTTCAATTGAAGGATGGATATCAATTAATTGAGCATAACGGATTGCAGAACTGTTCCCAATTTGCAAATGAGAATTTATTGGTAAACGTTGAATTATTTTATCAAATACTTTAAAATCTGAAAAGGGTATTTTCGATAAATAAGTTGCTGTCTTTTGTTTTCGAAGTTGGTTTATGGCATCAAAATGTGCGAAATAGTCACTTTCAATGGGTTTTAATAAAGGAATAAAATGATTAAAAAAATCATTTGGATTGACTTGAAAATGTTTGGTTAAACATCCATAAGTATTATAAGCTCTAAGTGAATCTATGTGCCAATGGTGTTTTGGTTGGTGGGTGCGTAAAGCCGCTTTTATTCTTTTTGAAACCACCATTCCTCCAAAAGTAATAAGTATTTCTGGTTGGAAAATCTCAAAATCGGATGGTGAAAATGGAGTAATTATAGTGTCAATGTTATTTATAAAACTAGGATGATGCAAGTTAGATGTCGTTTCTGTCATCACTACAACTGAAGGTTCATTTGCCAGAAACTCAACGATTGAAGTGTCAATAGTGTTAGGATCATTGACCCCGACAAGTACTAATTTCTTTTTTGATGAATTCCAAATTGTGGCAAATTCAGTATCGATTAACAATTCAACGGTCGGAGTAGCATTTGCAATAGCGGAAGTAGTAACCTTAATAGAAAGCTCATTTAGGGTTTCATACAATGGTTCTTCAAAAGGGGCGTTTATATGTACAGGGCCTTTATTTATAGTAGAATAATTAATCGCTTCAGTGATTTTTTGATCATTTTCAGGTGAATCTCCCTCAACTAAATTAGCATTGTATAAAGAATGATTTTGAAATACATTTTCTTGGCGAATGGTTTGGCCGTCGCCAATATCAATTTTATCAGAAGGGCGGTCGGCGCTTATTACCACCAATGGGATTTGACTGTAAAAAGCTTCTGCAAAAGCAGGATAATAATTTAACAATGCAGATCCTGAAGTACATACTAACACTACTGGTTTTTTAGTTTGTTGTGCAATTCCTAATGCAAAAAAAGCAGCACTTCTTTCGTCTGCAACGCTATAACAAGTAAATTTTGGATTGTTTACAAAACCTATTGTTAAAGGTGCATTTCTTGAACCTGGAGAAATCACGATATGGGTTACTCCTTGAGCGAGGCAAATTTCAATTATGCTTTGTGCTAAGGGTATTTTTGGATAAATCATTATTAGGTTAAAATTAAAACACAAAGGTACAAAGTTGTAAAGGTTTATGCTAGAAACTATAAATAGTTTTATTATTTTTGAGAAACTATTTCACCTAATGGAAGTTCAGATTAGATCGTTCGAAATTAAAGACACACAATCAATTTTGGATATTATAAATTATAACATTCTAAATTCGACGGCTTTATATGATTATAAAACTCGAAATTTTGAAGATCAAAAAGCGATTTTAGAAGATAAAATAAACAAAGGATTTCCTGTAATTGTTGCAGAAAGTGATGGAAAATTAGTTGGTTTTGGCATGTATAGTGATTTTCGATTTCGTGAAGCCTATAAATATACTGTTGAACATTCCGTTTATGTTTCTTTAAATGAAATGGGAAAAGGTGTAGGCAAATTGCTAATGATTAAGTTAATTGAATTGGCAAAAGCACAAGGCTTACATACAATGATTGGTGTTATCGATTCAGAGAACAAAAGTAGTATCTCTTTTCACGAGCAATTTGGCTTTAAAACCGTTGGAATAATCAAGGAATCAGGATATAAATTTGACCGGTGGTTGGATTCCGTATTTATGCAATTGCTATTAGAATAATTATTTTTCTATCCAGCTGATAATTTTTTCATCATTGGGTTTGACCCCAGACATATAAACTTGTTCCAGCTGTCCCTTTTCGTTTATTAGGTATTTTTGAAAATTCCATTCTACTTTAGAATCTAAGACTCCGTTTAATTTCTTTTGGGTTAGAAATTGATATATTGGATGCATGTCTTTTCCTTTTACGGATATTTTTGCCATCATTGGAAATGTTACCCCATATTTACTTTGGCAAAAAGTAGCGATTTCAGCATTGGTTCCTGGCTCTTGCCACATAAAATTATTAGCGGGAAAACCTATAATTACTAAATTTTGGTTTTTATATTTTTTATAAATCGCTTCTAATTGCTCGTATTGAGGGGTATAACCACACTTTGAAGCGGTATTTACAATTAAAATCTTCTTCCCTTTTAACGAAGCGAAATCAAAAGTAGCACCTGATAAATCTTCTACTTTAAATTGGTAAATTGAAATATTGCTTTGTGCGTTCACAGAAAATGAAGTTAGGATAAAAAGTACGAACAGTAGTAAATTCTTTTTCATGATTATTTTTTTTTATAAAATTACTAATTAAGTTAGTAAGAAAATATTAAATGGAATTAAATTG
>CAIJFC010000213.1 GCA_903819815.1 uncultured Bacteroidota bacterium | reverse complement strand
TTATTTAATCTGGATTCAATTATACCAACAACATTTCCTAAATCATCAAAAAGAGGTCCTCCGCTATTTCCGTTTTGTATTGGTGCTGTCACTTGGTATTTAGTAACATCTTCATTAATACCTGTTAAAGAGCTAATTTTACCATCTGTAAATTTCACTGTTTCTCCCATAACATCCGCTAACGGATAACCTAAAGAAAACACTTCATTTCCAACAGCAATAGTCTCTGAAGCCAATTGATATGGTAATATTGGTAAAGGAACAAAAGTACTATCGGTAATTTTAATTACTGCCAAATCATTTGTTTTATCTGTTTGAAAAACTGTCGCTTTAAATTTTTTCTTCATCCCATTCTGTTTGCATAAAACCCAAATTTCAGATGCATCTTGAATAACATGATAGTTCGTCGCAATGAAACCTTCATTGTTTACATAAAAACCAGTTCCACTTCCATTCCAATTGAACTTTCCTGTTTCCAATCCGTTTTCAACTGATTCGTATGTTTCTGTATCCTTGAAAACAAAACTCTTTACTATTATCGATGGGGAATCAACCTTTTCATCATTTAAAATTATGATTTTAAAAGTGCTACCTTCCCATTCTTTTAATTTCTGAGTTTCCACTAAAACACCATTAATAGAATAGTAAATATTCTCATCTTTCTTGGTTATTTTTAATATGTTTTCGCCTCCAACTTCAGTATTAATTGAAGTAGTTTTTTCATACTTGGTACTTAAATACAAATTGTCTTCTAAATTTTCAACGGAGTAAGTTCCCTCATTGGATATCAAAAATTGGTTGGATGTGTTTTCAATTTCATTTTCATTCCATGAAATACCATATTTTATCTTTGTATTAGCTGTATTTTTAAAGGTAACCTCTAGTGAAATATCATCGTAATTTTTCCATGACACGTTTAAATTAATATTGAAAGTTTTATTGTTCTTCTCTTTTGAAAAAGCAACTTCAATACCTTCTTTGGTTTCTTTGAAATAGGAATCGTCACTTGCAAACCAATCACTTTGAATTTCTGACTTTATAAAATAATTCGAAATTATTGCCTTACATTTTTTATATTCATTACACTCATGACACGTAGGCTTTCGAGTACCATTATCAAATTCTACAATGCTTTTAATTGAACCATCATAGTAATTTGTTAGCCATCTACCATTTTTCCAACCGTCAACCATAATGCCCTTTTCATATATTTTCTTATTTTCAAAATAACTGATATAACTTCCATTTTGCTTCCCATCTAAATAGGTTTCTTCGTAGTTTCTAACTTTATTTTCTTTATTGTAAACCCATACACCATTTTTCTTTCCCTTAAGGTAATCACCTTCAAAGCTAATGTTTCCGTTTTTAAAATAGTTTATCGATTTGCCATTTAATGAATCCTTTTCATAATGAAAAAGTGACTTAATCGATTTATCATCATCATAATAAATCCATAGCCCAACTTTATTTCCATTATCAAAATTACCTTCGCAAGTAATGTTACCCTCTTTGGAAAATTCATTGTATATAGAGATGAATTTAGATTTTGCAATAGCCTCAGAATTAAATTCATTACAGAAGAATAATGATCGTGGTTCTCCTGTTTTATAAAACGACTTGTACTCGTTTTTCTCTGATTTATTAACTTCTATGTAATATTCATAATCGTTACTATTGGTAACGTCCCAATTTGAATTATAATAAATCTTATCTGTTTGGGAATATATATTGGCAGAAATACAAAGAAGTAGTAATGGAATTATTATTAATTTTCTCATACGTGGATTTTTTAGTTATTAAAATAAAATCGTAATTATCTTATTTTCTTATAGGTTAAAGGAGCGTTTCCATCGCCAGAAACAGTACAAATTAGTGTTGATTTATCAACGAAGACAAATTCAGATTCCGTAGTGAAGTTGGTTTCCTTAAAATTGGTTTTTACAAACAAATTGATTTTGTTAAAATTCAAAGAAACAATATCTAATGGCACTCCTGAAGTAGCGCTAAATTCTGCCATTTGCATATTACCGTTGCAATCTTTCCAAATAACAACATGGGAAGTTCCTTCGCAGGACCAAAATCCTATGTAATCTTCATTGGTAAATTCAATAGCTGATTTAGTTTTAATATTACCTGAAGCATTGTGTATTTGGGCATTTGAAATAATGCTCGCTAACAAAACGATTAATATGATTACTTTTTTCATAAGATTTTAATTTAAGGTTGTTAATTATTTAATATGCTATTTTATTTTTGTGTACGTGATAGTGCCTTCCCCATCTCCTGTAATTTTGCACACTAAAGTGTTTTTATCTTTAAAAGTAAAACTACCTTCTGTAACCCAATGATTAGGGATAAAAATAGTTCTAGCAATTACAGTATCATCTTTAATTCTTAAAGTCACAATGTCAATGGGTTCACCAGTTGAACCACAAATTTCTTGAAGTTGTAGTTTTCCATTTATATCTTTCCAAAAAAATACTTGAGACGATTCTTCATTTGGCTTCCAATAACCAATTAAATCATCCGTATTTATTTTATTTTGACTAAAAACAGTGGTTTGTATTGCTAATACAAAAGCGACAACAAAAAATAGATTTTTCATAGATTTGTAAATTAGGTTAGAGAAAAATTAAAATAAGACCTTCATAATATCTTCATAGGTATTCACTTTTTCATTATGAATATGCATACGAACTTTTTGTTTTGATGTTGATTTTCTTAGGGAAACAAAATCTGCATTTTTTATAAAAGCAATTTTTTTATCATTGGTCAAACCCCATAACATATTATCATTTTTAGGATTGTACTTTACATTGGCTTTGTATCTGAATAGGGCATTGGTGTTTTTTTCAACCAAAACAACATTGCTTAAGGCAATTGATTTTCCATTTTCATCAACATAATTAGGGTTTATTTCACCACCTGTTGGAAAATTTATTGGTAAATCACAATTAACAAATCCAAAATTATTAATGGATAACGTTCTAATTATTTTTTCTTCACCACTCAACTCTTTGATTTGAAGTTTTCGATAAGCATTAACAACATCATAATATTTATCCCATTCGAATTTAATTTTATCAGAAACAACCTTTCTTTCATTTATTAACTTAGCATATTTTTTTTGATAGATTAAAAGAGCATTATTATAATCTTTACCTGCTTCAAATGCTAAATAACATTCGCATTTATTTTCTTTTCGAAAGGTTCCGAATTTTATAATTGATGTAACTTCAAAAATTCCATTTTTCAAAGGTTTTACTTTCATTTCTTGTGCATCTGAAAATTTACATTTTGAAATATCAATCGGCTCAAAATGAACATTTTTATATTCTTCTATCTCTGGGTAATTATTAGTTTCATCAATTATTGTAAAAGAAGCTC
>CAIJFC010000212.1 GCA_903819815.1 uncultured Bacteroidota bacterium | reverse complement strand
GCATTATTATAACATCCAATTTAGTGGTAAAGATCTAAAACCGGCAGTATTGACATGGATGAATGAGAATGGCTATGAAAAAGATGTCATCACCGAGTTTAAGAAATCAAAAGACTGGCGTGTAAGTACAACGATGGGTGCTATTGCAAGTTGTTTATCCCGTGGTATGCCCGAACAGCGTGATGATTTCAATAGTGGGACCAATACCAAAGAATGGTTAATAAATGCTATTAATAAAGTAATTGAAGATAGCAAAAACGATGTTGAAGTTGATGAAGAAACAGAAATTAAACCAACCACACCGGTTGTTAGTATCCAAGAACGAGTTCGCGAAGCAACATTCAAGATGACCGAGGAAATTGAAGATGCAATCGAAGTCTGGATGGAAACTCCTGATAAATTTGACCCAAAACAGTTTAAAATTCTTAATTTACTTAAAGGAAAAGAAGTAAAAGCTGCCCATGCGCGGGTAATTAAAGAATATTACTCAAATAGTATGAAAGAATTAACAGAAGTTGTGGAGGGTAAGGATGAAGACCTTAAAGAAGGGTATAAACACCGTAATAAAAAGCAAATAAACAATTTATTAGTATTTTATAAGGAAATTGACTCAGCATGTACTATGTTAATGGAAGAAGCCAAAGTTTCACGTAAGCCACGGACTAAAAAAGCTGTTCCAAAAGACAAAATAGTGGAAAAACTCAAGTTTTTGAAGACGTTTGAACCATTGAAACTAGTATCAGTCAATCCAACCGATATTTTGGGTTCAAAAGAACTATGGATATACAACACTAAGACAAGAAAGCTTGGTAAATACATTGCAGATGATATGACTGGACCTCTTGGTATTAAAGGTACTACGATCATTGGTTATGATGAACATAAGAGTGTTCAAAAAACTATTAGAAAACCAGATGAAAAACTCAAAGAGTTCAAAACAGCTGGGAAAATTGCTCTAAGAAAGTTTTTAGAAGATATAAATGCAACAGATACCAAAATGAATGGTAGAATCAATGAAGATATCATCCTATTAAAGGTAGGATAAAATTAATGTATAGTACTGTGTAAATACAATATGATACGTTTTGCCATTTTATTAGAACAACATACAAGAGAAATTAATAGAATCAATGAGCAACGCCGCGCATGGTTGATTGCTAGCTCTATTGTATTTTCATGTGTAATACTATTAATTGTTAGTTGGGATTGGATTTCTGGTCTTCATGCAAGCTCCATTTGGTGGGGGATTGTATCATTGATGTTATTGGTTTGTATGAATTGGTGGTATTGGACTATGAAAGTTATACATCATCTTCTACAGCATCAATCCAACGAATACGCAATAATATCTGAACTTTTGGATGATATAAAACAGTTAAAAAAACAAATCAATGGTATTTCTATTGACTATGACGAATAATCACGATATTATACATTTTTTTCAACTTAAACAACCCAACCAATGAATAAAATAGGCTTTGCATGTAAATTATTTTAGTTCAGGGAACACTTCAAAAAAGCAATGTTTTCTGCTGTATAATAAATAACATACATTT
>CAIJFC010000211.1 GCA_903819815.1 uncultured Bacteroidota bacterium | reverse complement strand
GAATCTTGTACCTACGGCTATTTTTGTTGAATTAGTAGTTTTGTGAACATTCCCATTATCAAGATGAGAAACATAGGTCAAAGTCCAATAATCTCCAATATTAAGTAATGCATCAGAGGTCGGTAGTGGGTTTCCTGATATTGTCAAGTCAGCTGCTAAATCATTATAGGTTACACCTAATGAAATAACTTCTTGTTGAGAGATTGCTGGTGTTGTTAGTGTTTTTAGTAATACAGTATTCGATTTGATTTCAGCATTATTTAAATTTTTAGTAGTAAATGTTTTATAAACATCTATTGACACTACTTTCTCATTTCCTTGAAAAATTGAAATTTCATTATCATAACTCGTATTTAGTCCATTCCCAACAACGTATCCAATTAATTTATTTTTGATGCTAATCTCTCCCCCTAAAGCCGATCCTCCGCTTAATTCATCTTTGGAGTCATCGCAAGAAATAGAAGTAAATGCTAGAAAAAAAAGCAATAGCAAAGAATATTTTTTTATATTTTTCATGTTTTATATTTATTTAGATTATTAATTTAATTCATCCACCAAACTTTCGATTTCATGGTGTCCCCATCTAACAATGTTGAGGATGCAAGTACATAATTGGTATTATTATAGTTTTGTGAATCGGTAGAAAAATAAAATCTTCTAGGAATTACACCTACCGTAGGATCAGCATTTTCTACTGGTGAAAGCGCAGGAATACCAGTTCTTCTCCATTCAGTCCATGTTTCAATCCCTTGACCATATAATGCTAACCACATTTGAGTTCCAATAATTTCTTTTCCTAAATTGGAATTTGTAAAATTAACAGCTACTTGATCAATATATAAAGAAGTGGTGCCAGGTGCTATTTCATTATACTCTAAATTAGCTTGAATTCCCTTTTTTAAATAATTAATTGATGCATTTATTCCTCCAGAAATAATCTGTCTGTTTGCCGCTTCTGCTAAGTATAATTGAACTTGCGCATACGAAAGTATAACGCCAGGTAAAGTCGCAGATAAGTATTTAGTTCCAGGGGAGGAAAAAGCAGCATAATTAGATGGATTTTCAACTCCTGGAATATTTCCTACATAATTATTTGCATTGTTTTTACTTGCAAATACAGAAAGTCTGGGATCGTTTAGTGAATTCATCTTTGCTATTAGGACCGAGCTAACTTTGTATTCTTTTCTCGTACCATAAACAATTGTTTCGTAAATTGGATTTGCGTCGGGTTGTGAAGCGGTGTAGATTAATTCAGCGGAATCTGAATTGGAATCCATTAAAGATTCAGAATCTACTAATGCTTGTATTTGAGCAGAAACATCTCTTTTTGACGAAATACGCATTAATACTTTGAGTTTTAAAGAATTAGCGAATTTTTTCCATTTGGAAGTATTTCCAGCATACAACAGATCTGCAGATGGGGTTATTGCTCCGCTACCAACATTAAATTTACTATTGGCTCTATCCAATAAATTTATAATGGAGTCATAAACAACCTCTTGAGAATCAAATTTTGGTTTTGTATTTCCCGAAATTCCAATTTCTGAAACAGGAACAGGTCCGTAAACATCTGTTAATATTTGTAAAGCATTTGCTTTCATAATCAAAGCAGCACCTTGTAGATTACTATTGGACGAACCCGCAAGTTCATAAGAATTGGTTGCTTCTGCAATAACATTAGCGTACAAAACACTCCAAAATGAATTCATATTTGCTCTTCTTGGGGTATATTTTTCTTCAGTATTATATTGAACCTTCGACCATTGTTGGGCCCAACATAATCCCATATCACCACCAATCTGTGCATTATACAAAATATTTTGAGTTTGAATAATTGTAGATGAAAGTAATAGATTGGGATCGGTAATTGGTGAATCATTTGGAGAAGTGTTAATTTCTTCAAAATCTTTGTCACAACTTATAATTGCAAACGATAACGATGCAATCGTAATATAAATTAATTTTTTCATGGTTTATATTTTTAAAATTTTACGTTGATATTAAACCCAATTGATCTTGCTGAAGGCAATTGGCCAAATTCTTGACCTTGTTCGCCATTGTCGCTACTGAAAGCTGACTCAGGATCAATATGAGGAGTTTTTTTGTAAAGAATAGCAAGATTTCTTCCCACAACAGACAATTTAAAGTCTTGAATAAATGTGTCCTTGAGCCACGTTTTTGGGAGTGAATATCCTATTGAAACTTGTCTTAGTTTGACATAAGTAGCATCGAAAACGCCTGATTCAGTAAAATTTGAATAATCATAGGCGTATTGATTGAATGTTTTTGCATTTACAACAACATTATTTGGTATGTAACCACCATTACCATCATCAACAACGCCATTTCCAACAATTCCAGTTTCACGACCAATCAAAGATTCTTCCAAAGTACCAGCATATCTCCCCCACATATAAGACATAACAAAAATATCGCCACCAATTTTCGCATCAATAAGCGTGCTCAAATCGATTCCTTTGTATTTAAATGTAAAGTTAGCTCCACCAGTCCAATCGGGAGTAATATTGCCAATTACAGCTAATTCAGTATTATTTTTTTTAGGCAATCCATTTTCATATATTATTTCACCACTATTTGTCCTAGCATATGGAAAACCAACTATTGATCCATAGGATTCTCCAGGACGAGCTTGTAATTCCATACCCCATTGACCTCCTAAAGTATAAGATTCAGAGGTGCCCAAACTTTCAACTAAATTGTTGTTTTTTGCAAAATTTAATTCAGCATCAAATGTAAAATCTTTTGCTTTTACTATTGTAGCGCCAAGTTGTATTTCTATACCTTTGTTTGACATAATCCCTGCATTTTCCCAAGAACTTGTATAAAAAGATCCCGGTTCAACCTGTAATGGTAAAATTAAATCAGTACTTTTTTGATTGTAATAAGTAAAAGCAAATCGTATTCTATTATTAAAGGCATTTAAATCAAGTCCAATTTCAGATCCAGTTGTTGACTCAGGTTTAATGTTTGGATTCCATTGCGTATTTGGTAACGAGGATTGAGTTCCAAAATTATTTGAAGCTAAAGAAAAAGTCTTGTTAGTACTATATTCTCCCAAAGCTCCAGTTCCTCCCACTTTTGAATAACCACCTCTTAATTTAATGTAACTAATTTTGGTTTCTTTAAGGTTTATTAAATCAGTAAGTATTAAAGATCCTGAAATTGCTGGATAAAAGAACGAATTGTTTGCAGAAGGCAAAAGACTTGACCAATCATTTCTGGCAGAGAAATCTAAAAACGCAAAGTTTTTGTATGACAATTGTCCAAACCCTAAAACAGAATTGATCCTTTGTTCATAATAATTGCTGTCTAAAACAGGTTTTGTACCTGATTTTGGGTTTGATAATGTAAATAAATTTGGTAATTCAATTCCACCCGATAACTCACCAATCACATTTGACCGTACCCTTCTTAAATTATTCATACCTCCATTTAATGTCAACTTATAATCGTCATTAATATCTTTTGCGTAAGTAAGAATTGTTTCGGCATTAATTTCAGAATACCTTCTATTTACATTCGCATAATATCCATATTTGTATTCGTTAGTTCCTTTTTGGCTTCTAATGGTTTCTAGTTGTGAATATTGATCTAAACTTAATTTTCCATTAATAGATAAATTTGAAGAAAATTTGAAATTAACAAAAGCACTTCCCGTTATTCGATCCTGATTAAAAGTATTAGTGTTATTTTCTAATACCCAATATGGGTTGTTTTGAAATACAGTATTCCAATTTAAAGGAGTTCCTTCAGCTGCGGTTCCGACAGCGGCTAATGGTAAATTTCTCCAATCTTTTAAATCCGAAAAATTAACATTTCTAGCCGACCATATAAATTGTTGAACAACATTTTGATTTGTATATCCAACAGTTGGTAAATTATTACTTTTATTGTTAAAATAAGTTACGTTTAAGCCTGATGTTAGATTTTCACTTAATTTCATTGATCCATTAAAACCAACATTGAATTTTTTGAAATCGGTAAAGGGAATCATCCCTTCTTCATCTGTGTTTCCAAAAGAAAGTCTGAAGTTTGAATTGTCATTTCCACCTAATAATGTTAAGCTATTTGATTTTGTAATTCCAGTCTCATAAAAATCTTTAACATTGTCTGGATGAGAAACCCAAGGAAGCGGCGCGCCACCCACTTTGTAGGAATCCCATTGCACAAAAGAAAGCCCTCTGTCCAAAGCAGGCCCCCAACTTTCGTCAACACCATCATTATATCCTCCTCCAGCTCCATCTACGAATTCAAAATATTCAGATGTTGAACCTTGACCATAGGAATTTTGATAATTGGGTAATAATAAAGGATTAGAAAAAGTCATATTTGAGTTGTATGAAACTTCAAATTTGCCTTTGTTTTTTCCAGACTTAGTTGTTATTACGACAACTCCTTTACTTGCGCGGATACCATATAAAGCAGCAGCAACAGGTCCTTTTAATACAGAAATGGATTCTATATCATCAGGATTAATACTTGCTGCTCCGTTTGGCAAATCACGACCACCACTAGAACCTGCATTCCCACTTGTTGTGTTATCAAATGGCACTCCATCCACAACAAATAAGGCTTGGTTATTTCCTGTAATAGTTGAATTACCTCGTATTACAATTCTAGAGGAAGATCCAACTGCTCCAGAAGAATTTGTTATTTGAACACCCGCAACTTTTCCGCTCAAAGCATTAACAATGTTGCTTTCCCTAGCTTCCGTCATAGTAGCCCCCTTTAATATCTGAGTAGAATAAGTTATTGCTTTTTCTTGCTTTTTAACACCTAAAGCTGTTACTACAACACTCTCTAACTCCTGAGCAGCATCTTGCATTTTAACAGACATAACAGCATTATTTGCAAGTAATTCTTGTGTTTTCATACCAATGAAACTAAACACTAGCGTTTGTTTGGCTTCTGCATTGATAGAAAATTTTCCGTCAAAATCGGTTTGAGTTCCGATTTTAGTGGCCTTTACTAGGACACTAACTCCCGGTAGCGGAAGTCCACTGCCGTCTGTTACCTTTCCTGATACTGTCCTTTGTTGAGCAAAGGTAGCCTGCATTAAAAGCAGTAACAGAATTGTTAAGGAAATAGTAATTTTTGTTCTCATATTCATTTAATTAAAAGGTTTATATTTTACAAACCTCTTTATTAAATAAATTTCAACCTAACAGTTTCTTAAATTATAATATAAAATTGTTAATAATAGACAACAGATGTTAAAAATAGATGCGAAAACTTAAATGAATTAAGGAATTTGACAATTTAATAGTTTGGTTTTTTGTGCTTCCGTTGGCATAAATTAGGTTTAAAAATCCATTTTTTGTCAGAAGTCCAAAACCAAAGCCAAAACCAAGCAGATTATTCTTTTCTTTAGACAAAGTGTCTTTGAAATATCCATAATCAGTTATGGAATGAACATAAAGATTCGGGGCAATTACATACCTATATTCGGTCAATATAGAACTAAAAACATTTCCTTGAAGACTATTTTCATTAAATCCGCGGATGGAATGAATACCGCCAAAACGATATAATTCATTAACGATATATTCATTGCTTTGAAGAAAATAATTTTGACTTTTAATTTGTATATTATTTTTCGAATCCAAAAATAGGATGTGACTCCATTCAAGATTAGCGTAAATTTGATTGTTTTTGGATAAATTGGAATTCCGAGATCCAAAACCTAATTTCGCAATCAATTTCGTTTTTTCTGGAAACAGATAATCCTCATTGCGAGCTCTGGTAAATACAAAATTAGCAGTTATGAATTTGTTTTTATAATCACTTATTGTACCATTATTTGTGTTTTGAATGTCGCTGGATTCGGTTGACTGAAAACCAACATAAAGTCGCGTTGAATAGTTGAAAAAATAGCCAAAATCCAGCGCAGTTTTGGTATTTTGAAAAAGGCTGTCTTTTTTGAAAATATTCAAATTTGCTTTGATGCCGAATCGACTTTTGAAAACATACGGAAATTCGGTTTCAATATTGAATGTTTTTTGATTTTCGCCATCGCTTTTCCAGTAAATCGAAAGCGATTCTCCCGAATTTATCGAATTTATTAGTTGTAAATCCAAATAGCCCTTAAAAGTTAGATTGTTGTTTTTGTCATTTGAAAAACCTACAAATCCATCAAATTTATTGGGTTTCGATTTTTCTATATAAACGTAAATTTTGGTGGTGTCTTTTGTAAATAAAATTTCAGGCGATTTGGTTAATGAAATGAAATTCAATTTTTCAAAATCTTGTTGAATATTTTTTACAATTTCTTGATTAAATGATTTGTTTTTGTATCGTTGAAGGAGGTTTTTTTTATGGCCTAAAGAAAATTGGTCATACCCTTTTATTACAATATCGTTCAGAATTCGCTTTTGATTTAATTCAATAGATAAACTTGCGTTGATTTTTCCTTTATTTAAATCCAAATCAATTAGTTGCACTTTTGATAATGGATAACCCTGATTTTCAAGTTTGCTTAATGTTTGTTTAAGAAACGTTTCAACGGAATAATAAGGAATTTTTAAGGTGTCGTTTTTGGCTTCAATAATACCTAAAAGTTTAAGATTTGAATTGGGTAATATATATAGGTATAAATTTTTTACTTTTTCGCCTAAAGCGCAAGAAAAATTAAAGGTGCTGTCGTTGCTTTTTTGAGCTTTGGTAATTTCATTTTCAATATATCCCAATAGGGCTAATTTACTTGAAAGATTTTTTGTTTCTTCAAATAATGATTCTAAGTCTTTGTGAATGCTTTTGTATCCTACAGAATCAATAATGGTTTTTTCAAATGGATTTTTTGCCGAAACCTCTAAATAGCTATTTTGTGCCGAGGCAAATCGACAAATCATTAGCATAAATAAAATAGTAAAGCGGAATTTCAAAGCAGAATTTGTTTGGATAAAAGTAACGTAAAAAATTAAAAATTGGTATAAAAAACACCTTCAAAAATAAAACATTTGAAAATTGACGAATTTAGATTTGTTTAAATAAAAATAAATTGTACATTTGCAACCCCGTAAAAAGCGGGAATTTTATAAACAAGTAATTTTTAGTATTTAATTATGCCAACAATTCAACAATTAGTAAGAACAGGAAGAACTCAAATAACTAAGAAGAGTAAATCGGTTGCTTTAGATTCTTGTCCTCAAAGAAGAGGGGTTTGTACGCGTGTTTACACTACTACACCAAAAAAACCAAATTCTGCAATGCGTAAAGTTGCGCGTGTACGTTTGACCAATGGTAATGAAGTGAACGCCTATATCCCTGGAGAAGGACACAATCTACAAGAGCACTCGATAGTATTAGTTAGGGGTGGAAGGGTAAAAGATTTGCCAGGAGTAAGATATCACATTGTGCGTGGTGCGCTTGATACGTCAGGAGTAGCAGGAAGAACACAAAGAAGATCTAAGTACGGAGCAAAACGCCCAAAGGAAGCAAAAAAGTAATTTAACACTTTTAAGAAAAAGACATGAGAAAAAGAGCGGCAAAGAAAAGACCACTTTTACCAGATCCAAGGTTTAACGACCAATTGGTGACACGTTTTGTAAACAACTTAATGTGGGATGGTAAGAAATCAACTGCTTTCAAGGTTTTTTATGATGCAATTGACATCGTAGAAGCTAAGAAACAAGATGCAGAAAAATCGTCATTAGAAATCTGGAAAGATGCATTGACCAATGTTATGCCTCACGTAGAAGTACGTAGTCGTAGAGTTGGTGGAGCAACATTTCAAATTCCAATGCAAATCAGACCAGACAGAAAAATTTCTATGGCAATGAAGTGGATGATACTTTATGCTAGAAGAAGAAATGAGAAATCGATGGCTCAAAGACTAGCGTCAGAATGTTTAGCTGCGGCTAAAGAAGAAGGTGCTGCTGTTAAAAAGAGAATGGATACTCACAAGATGGCTGAAGCAAATAAAGCATTCTCACATTTTAGATTTTAATAAATAAAGAAATGGCTAGAGATTTAAAATTTACAAGAAACATAGGAATTGCTGCTCACATTGATGCTGGTAAAACAACAACAACAGAGCGTATATTATTCTATACTGGAAAATCACACAAAATTGGAGAAGTACACGATGGTGCTGCAACAATGGACTGGATGGCACAAGAGCAAGAAAGAGGTATTACAATTACTTCTGCTGCTACCACTTGTGAATGGAATTTTCCAACGACACAAGGTAAAATTTTACCTGAAACATTACCGTACCATTTCAATATTATTGATACCCCAGGTCACGTTGATTTTACTGTTGAAGTAAATCGTTCTTTACGTGTACTTGATGGGTTGGTTTTCTTGTTTAGTGCAGTTGATGGTGTGGAACCACAATCTGAAACTAACTGGAGACTTGCAGATCAATATAGAGTGCCACGTATCGGTTTTGTTAATAAAATGGACCGACAAGGATCTAACTTTTTGATGGTATGTCAACAAGTAAGAGACATGTTAAAATCAAATGCTGTTGCGATCACTTTGCCAATTGGTGAAGAAAATGATTTCAAAGGGGTTGTTGATTTAGTAAAAAACCAAGCTATTGTTTGGGATGATGCGGGTATGGGAGCAACATATGAAGTTGTGCCTATTCCTGCAGATATGCTTGACGAAGTAAAAGAATACAGATCCATTCTTATTGAAGCAGTTGCTGATTATGATGAGAATTTGTTGGAGAAATTCATGGAAGATGAAGAATCAATTACTGAGGAAGAAATCAATACAGCTTTAAGAGCTGCGGTTATGGACATGGCTATCATTCCAATGATTGCTGGTTCTTCTTTCAAAAACAAAGGAGTTCAATTCATGTTAGATGCGGTATGTAAATACTTGCCGTCTCCAATGGATAAAGAAGGTATTGAAGGAATTCACCCTGATGATGCAGAGTTATTAGAAGAAGATCAAACTAAAATTATTCGTAAGCCAGATGTTAAAGAGCCTTTCGCTGCTTTGGCATTTAAGATTGCTACTGACCCATTCGTAGGTCGTTTGGCTTTCTTCCGTGCTTATTCTGGTCGTTTAGATGCCGGTTCATATGTATTGAACACTCGTTCAGGAAATAAAGAAAGAATTTCTCGTATTTACCAAATGCACGCTAACAAACAAAACCCAATCGAATATATCGAAGCAGGTGATATTGGAGCAGCAGTTGGTTTTAAAGACATCAAAACAGGAGATACATTGTGTGATGAAAAACACCCAATTATCCTTGAATCTATGAAATTCCCTGCGCCAGTAATTGGTATTGCAATTGAACCTAAAACAAAAGCTGACGTTGATAAAATGGGTATGGCTTTAGCAAAATTAGCTGAAGAAGATCCAACTTTTACTGTTAGAACAGATGAGGCTTCAGGGCAAACAATTATCTCAGGAATGGGAGAATTACACTTGGATATCCTTGTAGATAGAATGCGTCGTGAATTTAAAGTTGAAGTAAACCAAGGGGAACCTCAAGTGGAATACAAAGAAGCTTTTACAAAAACTGCAACTCACAGAGAAACCTACAAAAAACAATCTGGAGGTCGTGGTAAATTCGGTGATATCGTATTTACATTAGAGCCAGCAGATGAAGTTGATGGTAAAATCCCTAAAGGATTACAGTTTATTAACGCAGTTAAAGGGGGTAACGTTCCTAAAGAATATATTCCTTCTGTTGAGAAAGGTTTCCGTGAAGCTATGAAAACAGGTCCTCTTGCAGGATATCAAGTAGATAGTTTGAAGGTAACTTTAACTGATGGATCTTTTCACCCTGTAGATTCTGATGCGCTTTCTTTTGAATTGGCAGCTAGAATGGGTTACAGAGAAGTAGCGAAAGCAGCTGGAGCAATAGTTCTTGAACCAATCATGAAAATGGAAGTGATTACACCTGAAGAAAACATGGGAGATATCGTAGGTGATATCAACCGTCGTAGAGGTCAAGTGAATGACATGGGTGATAGAGCTGGTGCAAAAACGATCAAAGCAGACGTGCCATTATCAGAAATGTTTGGTTATGTAACTACATTAAGAACATTATCTTCTGGTAGAGCAACCTCTACAATGGAATTTTCACATTACGCTGAAACACCAGCAAATATTTCAGAAGCAGTTATCAAAAAAGCAAAAGGAAACGCTTAATCTTTAAGAAAATGAGTCAAAAAATCAGAATAAAATTGAAATCTTACGATCACATGTTGGTAGACAAGTCTGCTGAAAAGATTGTAAAAACTGTTAAGAGCACAGGTGCTGTAGTAACTGGACCAATTCCATTGCCAACACACAAAAAACTTTTCACCGTTTTGCGTTCTCCACACGTTAACAAAAAAGCGAGAGAACAATTTGAAGTAATGTCATACAAGAGATTGATCGACATTTATTCTTCTTCATCAAAAACAATTGACGCTCTAATGAAATTAGAGTTGCCAAGTGGGGTTGAAGTAGAGATAAAAGTATAAGTATATTGTATCTAATTGTGCGGTATTTATTACCGGATAATGTGCAATTTTTAATAATTAATAAATAATAATTATGTCTGGGTTAATTGGTAGAAAAATCGGCATGACTAGCATTTTCGACGAAAACGGGAAGAATATTCCTTGTACAGTAATCGAAGCTGGGCCATGTGTTGTTACCCAAGTCAGAACCAAAGGTGTTGACGGGTACGAAGCGTTGCAACTTGGTTTCGATGACAAAAACGAGAAACATTCCACAAAAGCG
>CAIJFC010000210.1 GCA_903819815.1 uncultured Bacteroidota bacterium | reverse complement strand
TGCCTTCTTACTCAAAAGCTCACCTGCTTCAAGAACTTTAATTTGTTTTAAAGCAGCACCTGGTGATAGTGTTTTTTCAAACACATCGCTTGTAATTGAGGCATACTTACCTTCGTTTCTCAATTTAAGAATACTCTTTACTGATGAAACGGTGGCACCTTTTTCAAGCATCCACCATGACATTACCATACTCTCCTCATCGTTTGTTAAAATCCATTCGACATCCTTTAAGGTTTGAGGGTCTTTGAATTTACCACCAATTCTTGTATGGATTTCAGCATAACGGTTATATCCTTCCCCATACTTTTTTCCTTGTTGCTTGCCAAATGTCTTAAACGACACGATATAATCGCTGCGTTTATCCTTCCAGGTTTTCTCACGGTGTTGATTTAACGCTACTCTATTTTCTTCAGTGGCTTCAAGGTCTGTTTGTATTACTGGAACTTCAGCAAAATCTGATCCTAACTCTAATGCTGCCAGCAATCTTGTATATCCATCGATAGGAATACCTAATTTTGAAAGCACGACTGGACTAAGCATTCCATTTTCCTTAAGGTTTGCTTTCATTGATGGAAGATTAAATTCATAAATCTTCATCAATTCTTGGGGAATTTTATTTACTAATTCCTCCGTATTTTTATATACTTGCATTTGAAATATTATTATTTGTAAAGAATTGGGTGTGTAGTTCCTCCTACAGCACCCTTTTTTGCGGCTAAACCGCGTGCGAAATGTCCCATATTACTGGGCTTCTGATTTTAATTCCCATAAAATTTAATTAAGCGGCGTTTCTCGTTTCTCGACCAAAATTCCAGCTGTCATAATCAAGAGTTCCAACCATTGCATCATTAAAATCATCATGAGTAGGCGCAATCACAAAACCGTAGTCCTTGAACTTACCTGACTTAAGTGCAACCCCCACTGAACCAAATGCAACTAAATAATGCATTGCAATTGTAAATAGATCTTCACCGATTGGTGCATCTGAAACATACAATTCCATCAATTTCATGTGACTATGATACAATGATGAATAGGAATATTCAGGACTCTGATTAACATGATTATAGATCATAGTAAATCTTTCCAAATCAGTAGCAAAGTCAATTACTTGATGTCCTGCTGTTGGATGACTCATAAAAAAGGATATACCTACACGGATGTCCTTTGGATTTTTTGTGGCGCTGCCACTGATGTTTGTTTTTCCCATGTTTAATTTTTTAATGGGTGAATAATTAGATACTAATGCATTGGCAGATTTTCTTTCCACTTTTGCTTCTCTTCTTGCTGCCTTTGCAGCGGCTGTGTTTTTTACTGACATACCTATTTGTTTTTATTAAAATTATATCTCCGTTTTATTGTTCTTTTTTTTATGGTTAAAAAAAGGGGGACTTAATCCCAATTTTTATTTGCTCTCATAACCATGAAAAAATTTAAAATCTTTTGCAACTCTATTCAAATTTTTTGAAGCTAATGCTTCTTTCAATGCGTTCCCCATTCTCACATTCATTACTGTGAATAGTGCCATTGTAGCTTTACTTATCACCAATGGATCTTTTTCAATCTTCTTTAAGTCAGTACCAAATTCTTTAAACTCCCCTAAATAAACTTTTATTTCATTCCTCTTTATTTTAGGATCAAAAAATGTTGCTCTGGCGATTAAATAAGTTTTACTACCCTCTTTACGTTTCTGTACCAACTTATTAAATTTTGGTTGTATTGTTAGCTGACACCTAAACTGTGAAATCAATGTTTCAAATTGAACCAGCTGTTGAAATACCTTCATATTCTCTTGCAAATGCACTTTATACCTATCCTTAGCTACCTTTAATTCAGCCTCCAAATAATCATATTGTTTACGTACATGTTTATCTGAATTCGGCGGCAAAACAACCTTCTTATCATTTTTCAAGAATGCAGCAAATTGATCATCTTGACCCTTCTTTCCAAGTAGTCCAGTAATTACTCCGTTAGCTATATTATCTTTCATTTGATATTAGGTTTGGAATGCAAAGATAGGATATTTAATCAAATCTCCAAATTTATGTTCTATTTTATTTTAGACCTTCCGGATTATTCCTTTTAGTGGGTATTCAAAGTGTGCTGCACCGTGTGCTGCAAAACCCCATTTACCTACACACTTACTACACATTTGGTGGTATTAATATCTTGTTTATCAATTAGTTATGAATAAAACGGGGATTAGGTGTTTCCTAAACACTAGATCCAAGTTCGATTCTTGGCGAGACCACAATTCTTTTACAGCTTGGCCGCCAAGTTGTTCCAATCTTGGCGAGACCACAATTGATTTTCAAAGGAAGCGTAGGCTGGCAGTCTTGGCAAAGCAAAATTCTTGCTCTATTACTTATTTTCTTGAGGGACTTTAGGGGATTCATTCTGAATCGTCAGGGGTGCGACTCTACCCATGTTGTCAATCCTTGATGGATTAAGGGTGCAATAACAAAATAAATCTTTTAAAGATATTTTTAACGCAAACGCGATTTCACATAATATTTCTATCGTGAAGT
Source organism: uncultured Bacteroidota bacterium (assembly GCA_903819815.1). GTDB lineage: Bacteria > Bacteroidota > Bacteroidia > Flavobacteriales > Flavobacteriaceae > Flavobacterium. The sequence continues at coordinate 456 of CAIJFC010000210.1, read as the reverse complement.
TATGATTACCAGAAAAGTATTTTGATATTTCAGAAGGGCATTTATTAATCTTTTTGGCAAACACTCCTTTATAATCTGGAGATGGAGTTAGATAAGAATGGATTCCGCGCGCCAACGTTGACTTACATTTCATTTTGTAAATTTTTAAAGGCAAGGGGTCGGTATATATTTTTGATTGTGGCATTGTTTAGAATATTAACTGATTGAAAAAAGATATCTTATAAAGTGAATATTTAAATTTTCGTTTTTGGGAGTTTTAACTTTAACTAAAACAACTGGTCTGTGGAATGCAAGCTGGTATTGACTTTCATTTATTTGACATTTTAACTATAACTGAAAAATAGGCTTTTTGAAACGCATACTGCTATTGACTCTCCGTCTAGGGGTGTTTTAATTATAACTGAAAGACCAAAAAGAAAGAAAAACATTATAAAAAATTTACCCAAAAATATTTGT
>CAIJFC010000209.1 GCA_903819815.1 uncultured Bacteroidota bacterium | reverse complement strand
TAATAATTATTTAACACACCTCCATTAGAACAAGCTCCAATAATATTTAACAATCCGCCTGATAATGGAACATAGTTTTGAGCAACAACATATTCGTATAACCCTACACTATTAATATTGGTATAACCTGTAGCTCCTAAAAAATCAGGTCCTGAATTTGAGATTCCTGCTCCATATAATTGGCTATTGTCCGAATTAAAATCGGCTCCTTGCATTTGAATAATTAACAATAAATCTCCAGGAGAAATAGGGGTAGTTCCATAGGAGTTACCGAAAATATCATTAACGGGAACAGACTCTAATGGAATTGATGTTTGTCCAACATTTAAAATAAAATCATTTGCAACTGGATAATAGGTATTGATTAAATTTTGAGCAGTCTGACTTGTTTCCAAAGAAACGCAACATTGTGAATAACAATTAAATTGAATAAATGTTAAGGTGTAAAAAATAAAATAGTAAATTTTCATATCGGTTTAGTCTTTAGATAAATAAATAACCTTTTTTTGAATATTTCTGCAGTTATATTTGGTATTACTAAGATTAAATAATTTGCCTTGAACAACTGAAAGAGTAGTTATTAGAATTCCGTTACTTGATTTCACGGCTACATTTAAAGGAGTTGTACTAGAAGTGTAAACAATAAGTTCATTTGTTTGATCGAAACAATAACATGGAGCAGGAGCGATATAATGGGTTTTCGAAAATTGTGCGTTGATCTTTATTCCAATTTGAAACAAAAAGAAAAGAAATATAAATAGTGATTTTTTATTATACATAGGAAAAACTATTTGTAAATGGATAATTAACAAGTAATTACAACAAATATATAATATATTTTCTAAGAATCTTATCTAAAGATAGTTAAGACATTAATTTATTCAATAACAACACATATACTCTGGTTAAAAAATATATTTTATTGATAAAACCAGAGAACTAAATATGTCAAAATACTATTCGAAAAAATATTAAAATAGCACTAAAATTTATAAGTAAATTGTTCTGGGTTTCATCTAGAAATACTGCTGAAAAAAGCCAGCACTTGTTTTTCTGAAATAGGTTTTAATAAAATGGCTTGACTGGCGTCTAACAAATACATTGTTGGCGTGCCGAAAACACAGTAATCAATTGCGACTTTGGAATCCCAACCTTTATAGTCGCAACTGGAAATCCATGGAAAAATCGAGGTGAAATTGATGAATTTTTCAGGTGCGGTGTCTAATGATACAAAGACGATTTCTAAATCATATTTGGTTTTCCAATCTTTGTAATATAGAATCAGTTTTGGTATTTCTTCTTGACATTTATTACACCAACTGGCTCCAAAAACTACCAATCGGTATTTTGATTTAATATCGAATAATTTGGAAAAAGGTTTGGTGGCATTTTCAAAAATAATATTATGTAAAATTTAACTGCAATACTATAGATAGTTTTATTATAAAAAAATGGTAGTGTAAAAATTTAGAAAAGTTGACAAGAGTTTTTAATGTTTTGACAAATAATTTTTTAG
>CAIJFC010000208.1 GCA_903819815.1 uncultured Bacteroidota bacterium | reverse complement strand
CAAACCTGCCTATGGCTTATTGGGAAAAAATCATTAACAAAATTCCACATGGCACTTCTGATTTGAATAAAATTCTTTTTTTGGAAATGAGTACTTTTTTACCTGATCATAATTTGAATTATACAGATAAAATGAGTATGGCTGTTGGTGTTGAAGCCAGAGTGCCATATCTAGATTTAGAATTAGTTGAATTCGCAAATAAGTTACCTGTAAAGTTAAAAATGCAAGGTAAAACAACAAAATACATTCTAAGAAAAGTTGCAGAAAGGTACCTTCCAGTTGATGTGATATACAGGCCTAAAACTGGTTTTGGGGCACCTGTTAGACAATGGATTAAAAACGATTTTAGAAAAACCTTAAATGATTTTACTAGTGAATCAATTCTTATTAAAAAGGGAATTTTAAATCCAATAGCAGTTAATAAATTAATTGAAGATGACAGGATTGGTAAAATTGATGCCGCATATACTATTTTAAGTTTACTATCTATAGACAGTTGGCTAAAACAATTTTTAAAAAATTAATAATTTTATATAATACATAAAAACATGAATATTTTACGAGATATATATTACAAAGTTTTCAATAATACTGAAGTAATAATTAGAAAACCTGAGTTTTTAGCTGGGTATAAATGGATTTTGGATAAAAATTATGGGAGAGCATATTTTAAGGGCTATTATGAACCTAAACTAACAAAATATATTTGTGAAAGTTTAGATGAAAGAAGTTGTTTTATTGATATTGGTTCACACGCTGGTTATTTTAGTCTTTTGGCTGCATCTATTGCAAAGCATGGAAGTGTAATATCTTTTGAACCTGATAAAAGTAACTACTCTTATTTAAGTAATATAAAGAATTTAAATCATGTATCTAATTGGGCAACAGTAAATGCTGCTGTTGGTGATTATAATGGAGAATTGAGATTTAGAACAGGAGATAGTTCATCAACTGGTTTTGTAGCTCAAGATGGAGATGTGATTGTTAGGCAAGTATCTTTAGACAGCTATATTAGTTTAATGAACATAAATAAAATTGATTTAATTAAAATTGATGTAGAAGGTTTTGCGGCAAATGTTCTTAAAGGGAGCCTAGAAACAATAAATAAATTTAAACCTGAAATATTATTAGAATGTCACCTTGGCTCAGATGAATTTCATGTTGCATGGGATTTATTATACAAAACATATAATTTCTACGATTTTTCAACCATGAAACATATAAATGAGTTTACAAATGATCAAATTGATTTTGTGATTTTAAAAACAAAATCCAAATAAGTGAAGCAAATAATACAAGATCTTAGTTCAGGAGATACAATTTTAGAGGATATCCCAGCTCCATTGGTCAAACCTGGTCATGTTTTGATTCAAACAACTAGAAGTTTAGTATCATTAGGAACCGAGAGAATGCTAGTTGAATTTGGGAAATCAAATTTATTTCAAAAAGCAAAACAACAACCAGATAAGGTAAAAGAAGTCTTCAATAAAATTAAAACTGATGGATTACAACCAACTATAAATGCAGTATTTAATAAACTTGGGCAACCTATACCACTTGGATATTGTAATGTAGGTAAAGTTATTGCTGTTGGCAAAGGTGTTCAAGAATTTTCAATTGGTGATAGAGTATCTTCAAATGGGCCTCATGCAGAAATAGTTTGTGTTCCTAGAAATTTAGTTGTTAAAATTCCAGACAATGTTACAGATGAGGAAGCAACATTTACAGTTATTGGATCAATAGGTCTACAAGGAATTAGATTAGTAAATCCAACATTTGGAGAAACTATAGTAGTGGTTGGGTTGGGCTTAATAGGATTAATTACTGCACAGTTATTAAAAGCAAATGGTTGTCATGTAATTGGGTTTGATTTTGATACTAAAAAAGTAAATATTGCTAAATCATTTGGGATTGATGCCATAAATCCCTCTGACGGTATTGATCAAGTTGCTTATATACTAGATGCCACAAATTCAATTGGAGCTGATTCGGTTATTATTACAGCATCTAATAAAAGCAATGATATAATTTCACAGTCTGCTAAAATGTCTAGAAAAAGGGGGCGTATTATTTTAGTAGGTGTAATTGGTTTAGATATTTCAAGAGCTGATTTCTATGAAAAAGAACTAACTTTTCAAGTTTCCTGTTCTTACGGTCCTGGTAGATATGATGACAATTATGAACAAAAGGGCGAAGATTATCCATTGCCTTTTGTACGTTGGACAGAAAAAAGAAACTTCGAAGCAATTCTTAAAGCAATTTCTAATAAGACTATAGAATTAGAGCCACTTATTACAGAGAAAATAGCATTAACTGAATATCAGCAAATATATGGCAATATGTCTCAAAATAATTCGATTGCCTCTTTACTTACATATCCAGAACAACAAATAAACTTAAATAGATCAATAGAGCTAAGTACAAATAAAATTAAATCCGCAAATGGGATAGTAGGAATTATTGGTGCAGGTAATTTTACTTCAGCTATGATTTTACCATGTTTAAAGAAGACTCCTGCTAACTTGAAATTCATTTCAAGTTCAAGTGGACTTTCAGGAACAACACTTGCTAAAAAGTACAAAATAAGTAATTCCACTACTGACAATTCAATAATACTTGACGATAAAGAAGTGGACTTAGTAATGATTACAACAAGACATAATTCACATGCTAACTTGGTTATTGACTCATTGAAATCTGGAAAAAATGTTTTTGTAGAAAAGCCATTAGCTTTAAATCAAGATGAATTAGATAAAGTTATTGAAGCTTATACTTTATCAGGTAAAACATTAACTGTTGGATTTAATAGAAGATTTGCACCGTTGGCAATTCAAATGAAAAAAGCCCTAGGATCGGTAAATTCTCCTATGAATATCATTGCCACAATGAATGCTAGTTTTATTCCATCTAAATCTTGGGTTCATGATATGGAAATAGGAGGAGGAAGAATTATTGGGGAAGCTTGTCATTTTATTGATTTAATTACTTATCTATCTGGGTCTAAAGTAAAAGCTGTTTGTATGAATTCAATGGGTATACAAACTAATGAAAATACAGATAATGCTAGTATTTTATTAAAATATGAGAATGGAACATGTGCAGTAATTAATTATTTTTCTAATGGATCTAAGGCATATTCTAAAGAAAGAATTGAAGTATATCATCAAGAAAAAACTTTAGTAATGGATAACTGGAGAAAGCTAAAAGGTTATGGGTTTAAAAATTTTAATTCATCTTCTTCTGGTCAAGATAAAGGACATCAAAACCAATTT
>CAIJFC010000207.1 GCA_903819815.1 uncultured Bacteroidota bacterium | reverse complement strand
AGAGTACTTACAACAAAAGAAGTAATTGGTAACCAAAAACCAGTTAAATTTGAATACTTTTCGAATAAAATTCTACTTAGAATAAACAAAACTGCAAAACATAACAATTGAAAAACGAAAGCTTTAACTTGTAATTTAGTCATAATTATTATAATTAATTTAATGGATTTTCTACCACTTGGAATTTGGTTCTTTTACTACCTTCATACATTTCATATTTCACCAATCTAGCTTCAATACTAGCATTAAATAACTTAATTTTTCTTGAAGGTTTTAGTCCTACATATTTCAATGCTTCTAAATTTCCTGTAATGAACCACGCATTGGTTCCTGGGTATTTCTTTTTTAAAGTATCCCCAATATTCTTGTAGAATTCTTCCATGTGAATATCCAAACGCTCATCATATGGAGGATTAAATACAATATGTAACTTCCCTTCAGAACTCTTTTCACTTTCAAAAAAATTATACTCCTTAATGGTAACATATTCGTCTAAATTGGCATTTTTTAAATTCTCTTTTGCTTTATTTACAGCACTTGGCGCTTTATCAAAACCTTTTATTGTATAATGAAATTCTCGAACTCTTTTCATTAATGATTCCAAAATTGAATCAAATAAATCGTTATCCCAATCGTTCCATTTTTCAAATGCAAACTCTTTTCTATTAATATTAGCTGGAATATTACAAGCAATCATAGCCGCTTCAGCGAGAAAAGTTCCTGAACCACACATTGGATCTAAGAAATCCGTTTGGCCGTCCCAACCAGAAAGCAATAAAATCCCGGCAGCCAAAACTTCATTAATAGGTGCAATGTTGGTCGCCGTTCTATAACCACGTTGGTGTAATGAATTTCCTGAAGTATCCAAGGCTATTGAAACTTGGTCTTTATCAATGTGAATATTAATTCTTAAATCAGGATGGATTTTATCAATACTTGGGCGCTGACCCGTTCTATCTCTAAATTGATCCACAATTGCATCTTTACATTTTTGAGAAACAAATTCCGAATGATTAAAATTATCAGAATGTACCGTTGCATCAATTACAAAAGTTTGGTTTGTGCCTATATATTTTGACCAATTAACGCCTTGAACGCCTTTATATAAGTTTTGTTCGTTCGTAGCTTTAAAAAAATAAATCGGTTTTAAGACCTTTAAAGCAGTTCTTAAAGATAGGTTTGCTTTGTACATAAAACCTTTATCGCCTTTAAAACTGACCATTCTAATACCTTGTTCAACATCCTGTGCGCCAAGCATTTTTAGCTCACTTGCTAAGATTTCTTCAAAACCAAAGAAGGTTTTGGCGATCATTTTAAAATTTTCCATAGCCCCCTAACCCCCAAAGGGGGAATTGTTATCATTATATTTGGCAAAAATAGTCTAAATTTGTATTTTAAATGAAATTCAAATTAATAAATGTCAGATTTAAAAAATACAAACTCCCAAACTGCAAATCCTAAAACACAAAATTGGTTCGCCTCTTGGTTCGACTCGCCTTATTATCACATCCTTTACAAAGAACGTAATGAAGAAGAAGCGCAGTTGTTTATGGATACTATCGTTCATTATTTAAACCTTCCTGAAGATGCTAAAATTTTAGATTTGGCTTGTGGAAAAGGTCGTCATTCCATCTATTTAAACCAGATGGGATTTGATGTTACAGGAGCTGATTTGTCATCAAATAGCATCGCTTTTGCAAAAAAATCCGAGAACAAAACCTTGAATTTTGTAGAACACGATATGCGAAAACCATTCGAACAAAAATTCGACGCCATATTAAATTTATTTACAAGTTTTGGATACTTTGAAAATGATGAAGACAATTTAACGACTTTAAAAGCCATAAAAGAAAGTATTTCAGAGTACGGATTTGCCGTAATTGACTTTATGAACGTGCCAAATGTCTTGGCTAATTTAGTTCCAGATGAAGTGAAAACAGTTGACAATATTGACTTCCACATCAAACGCTATTTAAAAGACAATCATATTTATAAAGAAATAGATTTTGAAGATAACGGTGAAAAATATCATTTTACCGAAAAAGTAAAAGCCTTAACTTTACAAGATTTTGAATCTATGATGGAAGAAGCCGATATTTATTTATTGGATATTTTCGGTGATTATCGCTTGAAAAAATTCCATAAATTAGAAAGTGAAAGATTAATAATGATTTTCAAATAATGAACACTTATTTCCCCTTACTTCTTCCTCTTCTATCCGTTTTAATCGGATATGTATTTGCATTATTTCTAAAACCAGAAGCCAAGAAAAACTTAAAATTACTATTGGCTTTCAGTGGTTCATTCCTACTTTCATTAACAGTAATGCATTTATTACCAACGCTTTATGAGACACGTAATTCATCCGTTGGATTGTATATTATGCTAGGGATTTTGTTCCAAATCATCTTAGAATTTTTCTCAAAAGGCGCAGAACACGGTCACGTTCACGGTCACGAAAAAATGTTCAAAATGCCTTGGCTTTTATTCATAAGTTTGTGTATTCACGCTCTTTTAGAGGGTTTTCCAGTAAGCCACCAACAAGAATTGGCTTTAGGAATCGCCATTCATCATTTTCCAATTGCAATCATTTTGACCACCTTTTTTGTAAATGCACAATTGAATAAAAAAGCGATATTTTTATTTATGATTTCCTTTGCAATCATGACGCCTTTGGGAACGTTACTTTCGGATATTCTTCCTGTATTAAATGATTATTACACCGAAATTACGGCTATTGTCATTGGAATTTTGTTCCACATTTCCTCAACCATAATTTTTGAAAGTAGCGAAGGACACAAATTTAATATTGCTAAAATTTCAATGATTGTACTCGGAATTGCAATTGCTTATTTTATTTAATTTGGGCGTGACCTCGTTTAGAACATTACTGGTTACGAGACAATTTTCGTTAAACGAGGTCGGGCTTTACGTTGCAAGTCCTCGTCAAGTTCCGCTTCGCTACTCTTGTCTGTGGGCTTTTCACTGCAATCCCTCACGCGAAAAAAAACTGCAATTGCACAAAATTACAATAGTCCTTTCAATAAAAACTTTGTAACTTTGAACTTCAATATTTGAACCTGAAAAAATGACTTTTATAAAAACTACCGAACAAACTTCAAAATACGAACATTTAGAAAAAATGTCGGTTCAGGAATTGTTATTTAATATCAATCAGGAAGATAAAACGGTACCATTTGCTGTTGAAAAAGCATTGCCTCAAATTTCACTTTTGGTTGCTCTAATAGTAACTAAAATGCAATTGGGAGGACGCCTTTTTTATATTGGTGCAGGAACTTCTGGTCGGTTAGGAATTGTTGATGCTTCGGAATGTCCGCCAACTTTCGGAGTTCCTTTCGATTTGGTAAATGGAATCATTGCTGGTGGAGACAAAGCCATTCGCAGGGCAGTAGAAAATGCCGAAGATAATCCAACACAAGCCTGGATTGATTTGCAAGAACACCACATTTCTGAAAATGATGTAGTCATCGGAATTGCGGCTTCAGGAACAACACCTTACGTTATTGGAGGTTTGAAAGCGTGCAATCAAAATAATATTAGTACCGGTTCTATATCTTGTAATGCAGAAAGTCCGCTTTCACAAACCGCTAAATTCCCAATAGATGTGGTAGTTGGTCCCGAATTTGTTACTGGAAGTTCTCGAATGAAAGCAGGAACAGCTCAAAAATTAGTGCTGAATATGATTTCAACGGCAACAATGATACAATTGGGGAAAGTCAAGGGAAATAAAATGGTTGACATGCAATTGAGCAATAGCAAACTTGTAGATCGTGGCGTAAAAATGATTATGGGTGAAATTCCTGTGACTTATGAAATTGGCGCAGAATTATTAGAACAATATGGAAGCGTTAGAAAAGCCGTGGACTATTATTTAACAGAAAATAAATAAGATGAATACCAATAAAGAATTATTGAGCAAAGGAATAAAATACATCACTATTTCCCTACCCTGCTTATTCATTGGCCCGGCTGTGATTCATTTAGCATTTATAAATAAATTGCAACCGCTTTATTATTTGATTTTAGCAATTGGAATCGGTATTTGTATTACGGCAATGGTAATGTTGTATAAGGGATTAAATACAATCATGAAAAGCCTTTTTAATAAATAATGGACGCCTTAATTCACATCAATAAGACTTTTGAGAAAGTCATTTCTGTAAATAGTAGAATTAACAATCGGGAGTTTGAAGGTTGCGTTTTCAAGAATTGCGATTTTTCAAATAGTGATTTTTCAAATAATACTTTTATAGATTGTGAATTTTACGATTGCAATCTCTCCATGACCAAATTAAGAAGTTCGGGATTAAAAACAGTGGATTTCATCAATTGTAAATTGCTTGGAATTCAGTTTCATGAATGCGACGATTTTTTATTTAATGTCAGTTTTGAAGAATGCGTTTTAGATTATGCTTCATTTGCGAATAAAAAAATGTT